>JAKZYK010000367.1:0-6098 GCA_047514485.1 Gammaproteobacteria bacterium | reverse complement strand
GGGGCCGGGCTCCAGATCACCGGCTGCACCGCCATCCATCACACCGGCGGGCTCGGATCGGGCGGCGCGCTCGCCAATGTCGACGACTCCATCATCGACGGCTATCGCATTCTCTCCAGCGCCGTCCACGAGGAAGGCGGGGTCATCCTCGCCCAGCTCGGCCACAGCGCCGCCACCGGCCATGCCACCGAGCCCGGCGCTCCGGTCTGGGCGCCCTCGGCGGTAGTGGGTGAGCTGATGCGGCACGGTCAGCGCGCGCACGCGATGAGCGTGGACGAGATCGCGGAGATCGCCGGCGCATTCGGCGCCGCGGCGGCGCGTTGCCGCAAGGGAGGGATGGACGGCGTCGAGATCCTGGCCGCATTCGGGTTCCTGGTCGCGGCGTTTCTGTCCCCGGTGGCCAATCGGCGAACCGACGACTACGGGGGCAGCCTCGAGAACCGTATGCGGTTCTGCCGGGAGGTGGTCTCGGCGGTGCGCGCAGCGGTGGGGCGTGACGGCATCGTGGGCCTTCGCATTCCCGGCGACGAGCTGGTGGAGGGCGGGCTCGATCTGGAAGAGATGAAGGCCGTCGCCCGCGCGATCGAATGCGACGGGGAGGTGGATTATCTCAACGTCATCGCCGGCACCAACATGGACCGCATCCAGCGCGCCGAGCACTGGCCTCCCACCCCGGCCCCGCATGGTCTTTACGTCCACCTCGCGGCTGGGATCCGCTCCGCCGTCGAGCTGCCGGTGTTCGCGGTCGGGCGTATCACCGATCCGGTCGAAGCCGAGCGGATTCTCGCAAACGGCGGAGCCGACATGGTCGGCATGACCCGGGCTCACGTCGCGGACCCGGATCTGATCGCCAAGCTTCGCGATGGCAGACGCGACGACATTCGGCCTTGCGTGGGCGCCAACGTGTGCATCCGCAATGGACTCGCCGGCCGCTCGATTGGATGCATCCACAATCCACAGGCGGGGCGCGAGTTGACCTGGGGCGAGCCGGCCGTGGCCGAGGAGAGCCTCGACGTGGCGGTGGTCGGCGGCGGTCCGGCCGGGCTGGAAGCAGCACGGGTGGCCGCGCTGCGCGGCCATCGGGTCACGCTCTACGAGCAGTCCGGGCATCTCGGGGGGCAGCTGCGCACCTGGACCCGGCTCGCCTCCAAGCGCGAGCTGCACCGCATCATCGAGTGGCAGCACCGGCAGCTCGAGCGGCTGCAGGTGCGCATCCGTCTCGGACACCGGGTGGAGTCCGCAAAGAGCCTGGACGAGGCGGAGGTCGTCGTGCTCGCCGCCGGAGCACGCCCCGGGCCGGTATCGGTGGAGGGAGCGGCCGAGCACGGAGTGAGCCTCGGCACCGCCCACGAGGTTCTCGACTCCGAGCCCGTATCGGTCGCGGCCTCGCTGGTCTGGGACCGGGCCGGCGGCGGCGCGGCCGTGTCCGCGGCCGAGCACTTGGCCGAGGCTGGATGCCGGGTGGTGCTGGTCACCCCCTCGATGGCGGTCGCGGACGACGTGGACATCACCAACCGCGTACCGCTCTACCGCAAGCTGTACGAGCACTCCGTAACGATGCTGCCGAACTCGGACGTGACCCGCGTCGACGCGCAAGGCGTCGTCGTGACGAACGTCTATACCGGCCGCGAGTCGACGATCTCCGGGATCGAGCGCGTGGTGGTATCGGCCGCCGCGCAAGCTCGCGACGAGCTTGCCGGCGTCCTTCGCAAGGATGGCCTGCGGGTGATCACGGCTGGCGACAGCGTGTCGCCGAGAGGGGTGGACATCGCGATGGCGGAAGGAGCGCTCGCGGCCCGGGAGATATGAGAGCCAGAGCCTAGCGGTTCACGCACTCCGTCAACGCCTGATCGAGAATGGCCATCGCGGTGTCGATCTGATCACGGGTGACGGTGAGCGGCGGTGCGATCCGAAATATGTGGGAACTGGATTGTCGTGCGATGTTGAGGCTTGCCCCGAGCTCCATGCAGCGCCGGCCGACCGCCGCGCCCAGCTCGTGCGCGGGCTCCTTGCGGTACCGGTCCTTGACCAGCTCCATCCCGATCAGCAGGCCGCGGCCGCGGACGTCGCCGATTGGCTCATGGCGTTGCTGCAAATCGCGCAAACTGCTCTTCAGGTGCCGTCCCAGCTCCCGGGCGCGCACCTCCAGCTTGTCGCGCACCAGAATCTCGATCACCTTGCTCCCGACCGCGGCAGGAAGCGGGTCCGCTGTGTGCGTGGTGTAGAACAGGAAGTCGTGCTCGTAGCAAACCTGCTCCACCTCGGCGGAGGCGACCGTCGCGGACAGCGGCAGTCCCGCTCCCAGGGTCTTCGACAACGTCAGAATGTCGGGGACCACACCCTCGTGCTCGAACGCGAATCGATCCCCGGTGCGCCCGAGACCGGTCTGCGCCTCGTCGAAGATGAGCAGCATGCCGCGGGCCCGGCAATGCTCGGCGAGCGCGGTCAGGTACCCCTCCGGAGGCTCGATGATGCCGCCTGAACTCAATATGGGCTCGGCGATCATGGCCGCGAGGCTGCCCGTCGACTGTCGATCGATGCTCTCGAATCCCCAGTCGAGCTCCGAGCGCCAGTCGTACTCGCCATCCGACGCGAACGGCGAGCGATACGGGTGCGGAGTCGGTAATGCCAGCACGCCGGGCACCGGCGCCCCGTAGCCTCGCCGGGCGCCGTTGAAGGTCGCCGCAGAGGCGCCGCCGGTCACTCCGTGCCATGACCGGTCGAAGGCGACAATCTCGTACCGGCCCGTCGCGAGCTTGGCCATCTTGAGCGCCGCCTCGTTGGATTCGCCGCCGGTGCTGAGCGGCAGCACCTTCGAGAGTGACTCCGGCAACAGCCCGCTCAACGCATCCGTGAAGTCGATGACGATGTCGGACAGAAAGCTGCTGTGCAGGTGGGCGAGGCGGGCGACGGCGTCGCTGACGGTGGCGACGATCTCCGGGTGCGAGTGACCGAGGATGGCGCTCATCTGCCCGGAGGTGAAATCCAGGATCTCCCGCCCCTCGCGGTCGCGAACGCAGGCGCCGTGCGCGGAGGAGATGATCGTCTCGGAGAACTCGCTGGTGTATCGGAACACGTGCTCGGCTTCAGGCGTTGGCATGTCATGCGGCTCCGGTTTCAACATGGCTCCAGTAACAACATGGTGATTGTGACGCAGTGCAAAGGCGTGGTCACGAGGGAGATCCGGCCCTCGCGATGCCTGGCGGCATCGCCAATCGGTCGGCCGGGCGCGTCCGCCCTGGGCTGTTTGGAGCACAGTACGAGCTCGCTATCCCTGACGACATCGCCAATCGGCCGGCCGAGGGGACCGGGGACCGTGGAGCGACGATGGACGAAGCCTCAGCGGGCCGAGGCGCTGATGACCCCCACCCCGATCACGACGAGAGCGACCCCGGCCAATGTTTTCCCGGTGATCCGTTCGTCGCGAAGGGCGGCCGCCACGAGCAGGGTAAAGACCGGAAACGTCGCGATGAACGGTGCGACGACGATCACCGTGCCCACCAACAGGGCACCGTAGAGCAGCCCGATCCCGAGCGCGACGCAGAGTCCGGTGACACAGAAATAGAACAGGCCCGCACGTGGAAGCTTTCCCGGCCATCTTCCACGGCGCCAGCGGTAGACGGCGGCGAGAATGACGAACGAGACTCCGAACGAGCAAAAACCCGCCATGAACGGGTTGGGCAGGAGGTCGATACCGACCTTTCCGACGACTTGACTGAGGCCCCGGATCAAGGCTGTGCAGGTCGCGAACGCGAGCGCAACCACGATCCCCGCTCTGGCTTGCGGGATTGGTGACCAGGCCAGGGACGTGATGCCGAGCACGGTGAGGACGGTGCCGGCCGCGATGGCGAGCGTGAGCTGTTCGCCGAGGAAGCTGATCGCGAGCCCGGCCGCGAACAACGGAGAGGTACCCGCAAAGGTTGCTACGACGGTTGCGCCGGCCCGGCTGAATGCCTCGTTCGCGAAGTACATGGAGAGCGCGGGCTGCATGATGCCGGTGATCGCGAATATCCAGAAGCCGGTCGTGAACCAGTCGCCGGCGCGCATCCAGAGCGGCGCGGTCACGAGGTAGACGGCAAAGCACGTTCCTACCGCGACGAGCGTCCCGGTCAGTGACTCGACATGAGCAAGTCCGCGCTTGGAGGCAACCCCGGAAGCCCCGAAGGCGGCGGCCGAGGCGAGAGCGACAAGACCGGGGAAGAACGTCTCGGTGGGAGTCATGGTTGTCCCGACGGCCGGTCGGGACGGCCGGAAATCGTGCGAGGCGGCTGCGTGGGAGGTTACACCATCAATTTCTGCGAGAGGTCCATCGGCGGCTGACTTCGTCCCACACGGACGTGTGGCACGGTTTCAACGGATCGAGAGGGTGATGGCGCATAGAGGCCGTCGAGCCCCGTCCAATTGCCTCGCCCTCTTCTCAAAGCCATCCGCGTTCGGCGAAGGAGACGACCTCTCCGTCCCCGATCACGAAATGATCGAGCAGCCTCACGTCCACCAGCGCCAGCGCGTCGCGCAGCCGGCTCGTGATCGCGCGGTCCGACCGGCTTGGCTCGGCCACGCCCGAGGGGTGATTGTGTGCCGCGATCAGGGCCGCCGCGTTGAGTTCGAGCGCACGCTTCGCGACCTCGCGCGGATGCACGCTCGCGCCGTCGATGGTCCCCCGGAACATCTCCTCGAAGCTGATGACCCGGTGTCGGTTGTCGAGAAACAGGCACGCGAACACCTCGTGCGGCCGGGAGCGCAGCCGGGCGCACAGGAATTGGCTGGTGTGGGCGGGGCTGGTGAGCGCGTCGCTGCGGCGAATCCGCTCTTCGAGATAGCGTGTAGCGAGCTCGATCGCGGCCTTGAGCAGCGCCGAACGGGCGGGTCCGATCCCCGAGATGGTGGCGAGACGATCGGGTTCGAGGTCGAGGAGTCCGCGCAGCCCTTGCGTCTGATCGAGCGCCATGCGTGCGACGTCGACGGCGGAGGAGCCGCGGGTGCCGGTCTGAATGAACAGCGCGAGAAGCTCCGCGTTGGACAGCACGCCGGGGCCTCGAGCGAGCAGCTTCTCGCGTGGCCGCTCCTCGCGCGGCCAGTCGGCAATGGACATGGTGACTCCGTCTCGCCCACCGCCGCCAATCATCGAGCCTGCGGCCGTGAGCTGGTGTGATATGCGGGTTAGACTCTAGCCGTCATGTCGAGACTACCCAACCGCAGAATCGTGCTGGGCGTCGCGGGCGGCATCGCGGCCTACAAAGCCGCCGACCTTGTTCGACGGTTGCGCGACCGGAATTTCGAGGTGAGGGTCGTGATGACCGCGGCGGCCCGGGAGTTCGTGGCTCCGCTGACCTTCCAGGCGCTCTCCTCCAACCCGGTGCACTGCGACCTCCTCGACGAGCAGGCCGAGGCGGGGATGGGACACATCGAGCTCGCTCGATGGGCGGATCTGGTGCTCATCGCACCGGCCACCGCCAACGTGCTCGCGCGGCTCGCCCATGGGTTCGCCGACGATCTCCTCACCACCCTGTGCCTCGCGACGACGGCGCCAGTGGTGGTCGCGCCGGCGATGAATCAGCAGATGTGGCAGGCGGGTGCGACCCGGGCGAACGTGCTGGCGCTGCTCGAGCGGGGGGTCGCGATGCTCGGCCCCGGGGAAGGCGATCAGGCGTGCGGCGAGGTCGGTCCGGGCCGGATGCTCGAGCCGGACGAGATCGCGGCCCGGATCGCGGCCCGGTTCCGCGGTGGCGCGCTCGAGGGAGTCGAGGTCCTCGTCACCGCCGGCCCCACCCGCGAGGCCCTCGATCCGGTGCGCTACCTCACCAACCACAGCACCGGAAAGATGGGATACGCGCTCGCAGTCGCGGCGGCGGAGGCGGGCGCCCGGGTATCGCTGGTGAGCGGTCCCACTGCGTTGCCGGCGCCTCCCGGCGTCGAGCGCATCGACGTGACGAGCGCCGAGGAGATGTACAGCCAGGTCATGGCACGAGCGGCCCGCTGTGACATCTTCATCGCCGCCGCGGCGGTCGGGGACTACCGGCCCGCGCGCTGCGCGGAGCAGAAGATCAAGAAAGAGGACGGCCCGGCTACACTCGATCTCGTGCGCACGCCGGATATCG
>JAKZYK010000366.1:0-3431 GCA_047514485.1 Gammaproteobacteria bacterium | reverse complement strand
CACGGGCTCCGCGCAGAAACGGATGAGCGCTTCGTGGGCGGCGGCGGGCGGCGCATAGTCCACGACCCCCTGCCCCAGCGAGATAGTGCCGGGAGTGCGGCGGATGAGATCGCCGACCCAGGGAATGATCGGCATCTGCACGTCCCGCATCCGACGCGAGACCGAAGGCTTCGGACAATCCACCGTGGCTTGCGCTCCAGGCTTCCGGGCACTCCGAAGGCGCCCGCGTAACGCCCGCGAGGATACGCGAGTACCCCGCGCGGTGCTGGGGCGCCACTGCGGCGCGCTTCCATGACAGCTCGTCGCCTCCGCCCGACAAACGGCTGTTTCTGAAGTCAAGCCCAGGGTTGGATCGGAGATCTCGTCAGCCCGGTTCAAACCCGCGCGGCTGGCGGCTGACGGGTCGATCCGCTGCCTCGCCGAGTGTTCGAGCGCGATGGGTCGTGGGGCACTCCGCCGGCCGCACCGCTTGCGAGTGCGCTGAGCCACGGGGTGGACGCCAGACACCGGCGCATCGGGCCGATCTCCTACGCGAGTCGAGCGACTGCCCCATGCCGCGACCTCCTGTCCTGGCTCATCCTGTCCCCCCGCGATGCACCCCCGCGATGCAGCTTGGGGCATGGACATGGCCGTGGTACCGTCGTTCGAGATATGCGTCCAAGTGACCATGGCTCTCCGTGAGTTGGCATGACACACACGATTGGACTTCTTCATCCTGGAGAAATGGGAGCAACGGTTGGTGCGGCCGCTCGGCTGAACGAGGTGCAGGTCGTGTGGGCCTCGGACGGGCGGGGTCCCCGGACCCGCAGTCGGGCCGAGGAGGCCCGGCTGACCGACGTGGGCTCCCTGCCGGCCCTGGTTGAACACAGCCGTGTCATCCTCAGCGTGTGTCCGCCCCACGCGGCGACCGAGCTGGCCCGCGCCGTGGCCGAGCAGCATTTTTCGGGCGTCTATGTTGACGCCAACGCCGTGTCTCCGGCCACCAGCCGAGACGTTCGGCAGATTGTCGAGGCTGCAGGGGCGAGTTTTGTGGACGGAGGTATCATCGGCCCACCGGCCCTGAAACCGGGCACGACGCGCCTGTATCTGTCCGGCGCCGAGTCAGCGCAGGTGGCGGCCTGTTTTCGTCGCGGTCCACTTGAAGCGTGTGTCCTTGACGGTCCGCCGGGCGCGGCCTCGGCACTCAAAGTTACGTATGCGGCCTATACCAAAGGCACGGCTGCCCTGCTGATTGCGATCCGGACCTTGGCCATGCATGAGGGCGTCGACGCGGCGCTGATCCGTGAGTGGGAACAGTCACAGGCCGAGCTGCCCGGCCACTCGGCTGGCGCAGTGCGGGCCAACGCCAGAAAAGCTTGGCGTTTCAGCGGTGAAATGGAGGAGATTGCCGACACCTTTGCTGCTGCAGGATTACCGGACGGTTTTCACCGAGCCGCGGCCGAAGTGTACCGGCGCATGACCGGGTACAGAGACGCGGCAAACCCGCCCTCGGTTGAAGAGGCCGCAACCCAAGTCTTGGCAGGGACAGCTTCGGGGAACAACCCCGCTACGAGCTGAGTCCTTTCCCACATCCGGTACGGAGACTGAGACTATCCTCGACTGCGAGAGGCGGCTCGATCCCCGCGAGAGAAATTATCGTGACGAATTCGATACACATCCACGACGAAGCACGCAGGGTTCACGAAGACGCGATCCTCATCGACGGCCAGGGGGTGACGGTGCTGCTGCCCGTTGCCCAGACCGTGCCCGAGGCGATCGATGGCGTTCCCTATCTCGACCGCGCGATCGCCGGCGGGGTCACCGCCCAGAACGTCACCCTCGGAATCGGCGGCATCGGCATGGGCACCGACGACTTCCGGGCTCTGCTCGGCACGATGCACGGGCACTACTGCTACTTCGAGATCGAGCCGAAGCTGATCCTCGTCGAGACGGCGCAGGACATCCGGCGTGCGAAGCGCGAGGGCAAGCTCGGAGTCATCTTCGGGGTCCAGGGGCTCGCGACGAAGATCGAGGACGATCCGTCTCTGGTGCGCATCCTGCACCGGCTCGGGCTGCGTGTCGGGCAGATGATGTACAACGAGCGCAGCTCGCTCGGGTGTGGATGCCTGGAGCAGCCCGACACCGGACTCACCCAGCTCGGGAAGATCGTGGTGCGGGAGATGAACCACGTCGGAATCGCGGTCGACATGGCGCACGCCGGCGACCGCACCACTCTCGATGCCATCGACTGCTCCGGCGAGCCCGTCATCGTCTCCCACGGAAACGCCCGCGCGCTGTGCGATACGCCGAGAAACTACGGCGACGACGCGCTCAAGGCGCTCGCGGGATGCGGCGGCGTCATCGGTATCACCGCGTACGGGCCGTTGTGCGAGACGAAGCCGGGAGTGCGCCCGGGGCTTGCCGACATGATCGATCACATCGCCTACGTGGCGGACCTCGCCGGCGTCGACCACGTCGGCATCGGGTCGGACTTCTTCGAATCGGAATCGGCGGTGCGCTTCCACGCGTTCTTCCGCGTGCGTTATCCGGAGGTGTTCGGCGACTACCGGCTCGACAACGTCTACTTCGACGAATTCAACCGCGTGGATCATTTCCCACGGCTGACCGCCGCGCTGCTCGATCGCGGCTTCTCGCCCGAGGACACGGCGAAGATCCTCGGCGGCAACTTCATGCGAGTATTCGATCGCGTGTGGAAGGCGTGATCTGCATTGCGCTCGCGGGCGCCGATGCGATATCAAGCGCGGCAGGACAAGCTGTGCGCCGGGGCTGATCGCGCGACGCGAGGGAGGCCGGGCCGGCCGCCATGCCGCCGGTGCCGCCGCGCCGCCGGTACCGCCCATGCACCCCATGCACCCCGCCATCCCACCACCTCATCCGGACACCGCCATGCTCGAATCCCACGGACGCTACGACTACTCCCCGATCACCGAACGCGCCGACTACACGTGGCCCGGCGGCAAGCGTCTCGCCGTCTACATCGCGGTGAACATCGAGGCATTCCGCTACGGGCGCGGCAAGGGCGCGGCGATCGCGCCTCCCGATCAGGCGACAAGTCACAGCGTCTACTCGTGGCGCGACTATGGAAACCGGGTCGGCATCTGGCGGCTGCTGTCGCTCTTCGACGCGCTCGACCTACCGATCGAGGCGCAGATGAACACCGCGATCTACGCACACTGCCCGCAGATTCCCGAGGCGCTTCGCCGCCGCGGCGACGAGATCCTCGGCCACGGCGTCACCAACAGCGACGTGCAGGGAGAACTCTCCGAGGACGACGAGCGCAGGCTCATCGCTGAGGTCACGGCCACCATCGAGCACGAGGAAGGCGCGCCCCCCGCCGGGTGGATGAGCCCGTGGATCTCGAACTCCGAGGTGACCGCGGACCTTCTCGCCGAGGCCGGCTATCGCTACTTCATGGACTGGACCTGCGACGA
>JAKZYK010000365.1:0-9179 GCA_047514485.1 Gammaproteobacteria bacterium | reverse complement strand
TGCGGCCTGAAGATGGTGATCACCACAGGCCAATACGAAGACTGCCTCGCGGTGTACCCCCTCCCGGAGTGGCAGCGTATCGAGGAAAAGCTGCGCCAACATCCCGATCTGAAGCCGGAGGCGGAGGATGAGGCGAGAGCGAAGGCGGAGTGGGCATGCCGTCTGGTTATCGGAAATGCCACCGACTGCGACATCGACTCGCATGGCCGTCTGCTCATCCCCCCACCGCTGCGCGCTCATGCCCAACTCGAGAAGCAGGTGCGGATGGTCGGCTCGATCGAGAAATTCGAGCTGTGGGACGAATCGATATGGAGCAAACGCAGCGCCGAGGAGTTCACTCGGAACAAGGACATGATCCGCCAGGCGAGAAGCAACTGGACCAGCCCGGCACCCTCATGAGCCTGTCGTTGGAGGCGTTGCGCTCACTGATCCCCTGACCTTGGATCACTGCTTTGAATGACGATGCGACCCAGGCGTTTGAATCCGGATCTCCCCCCTTCCAGGGAGAGGGACAGGGATGATGAGGCGCGGAATGAGGATCGCGCAGGCGGAGCTGCCGCGATGTGACGCATTTCGGCGAGCAGGCGTAAAGGCCGAGACGACGTCGGCGGCCGCGGGGCGCATGCATGTCCGGACACGCCGGGGTTCGGGGCCGCCTCGCCGCCGGTTCCGCAGGCAGGCCTGCGCCACCGTGGTCCGCCGGCGATTCGGACGGACGCCGCAAGACATGGGCAGTCATGTGTCAGAACACGTACCCGTCATGCTCGAGGAGGTCGTGGGGGCGCTTGCGCCGCGCCCCGGTGGTCGCTACGTCGATTGCACGTTCGGACGCGGCGGACACACCCGGGCGGTGCTCGATCGAATCGGGCCGGAGGGTCGGGTGCTGGCAATCGATCGTGACCCGCAAGCGGTGGCGGTCGCTCGCGAGTTGGCCCGTTCCGACCGACGGGTCTCGGTACATCACGCCCGTTTCGGCGAGGTCGGCGATATAGGGGATGCTGCCGGTCTCGCCGGGCGTGTCGACGCGGTGCTGATGGACCTCGGCGTTTCTTCCCCCCAACTCGACGAACCCGAACGCGGGTTCAGCTTCCTCACCGACGGTCCGCTCGACATGCGGATGGATCCGGGCGTTGGTGTATGCGCGGCCGAATGGCTCGCGAACGCTTCCGAGCAGGAGATCGGGCAGGTGCTGCACGAGCTCGGCGAAGAGCGTGCAGCGCGGCGCATCGCCCGCGCAGTCGTGGCCGATCGCAAGCGAGGCGCTCCGATCGCATCCACTCGGCGGCTGGCGGCCATCGTCGCGAGTGCCGCGCGAGGGGGGAGTGGCCGTGCCCGCGTGCATCCCGCGACCCGCACGTTCCAGGCCATCCGGCTGCACGTCAACGATGAGCTCGGCGAGCTCAAGCGAGGGCTCGCGGCGACGCCGGCCCTGCTCGCTCCCGGCGGACGGCTCGTCGTGCTCAGCTTTCACTCCCTCGAAGACCGCATCGTCAAACGCTTCATGCGGGGTCACGGCGCGGCCCCCGCGCCCCCGCGCCGCTTGCCGGTCGCCGGTGCGCTCCGCCCCACCGGTGTCATGACCCCGCTCGCGTCCGCCCGGCGGCCGCGTGAAGGTGAGGTCGCCGCGAACCCGCGTGCTCGCAGTGCGGTGCTGCGGGTGGCGGAACGGAGCTGATGATGCGGATCGCGGTCGTCACTTCCGTCCTCCTGCTCGCGGTCATCGCGAGCGCGGTGGCGGTCGTACGCACGCACCATGTACGCCGGAGCCTGTTCGTCGAGCTCGATGAGGTCGACGCCCAGCGCGATCGACTCCAGGTCGAGTGGGGAAGGCTCCAGATCGAGCAGAGCACGTGGGCCGCGAGCGATCGGATCGAACGGATCGCGGCGGAGAAGCTCGATCTCCACCTGTCCCGTGCCGGTGCGACGGTGCTCGTCGTCGCCGAGCCAGGGGATTGACCGATGGGTAGTCACATGTTCACCAGACCATTGCTCCCCCGAAGACGGATCGTCGCCGCGTGCGTCGTCGCGCTCGCGGCGGGACTCGTGTGGCGCGTCGTCGATCTGCAGCTCAATCACAACGCGTTCCTGAAGGATCAGGGTGATGCCCGGCATCTGCGAATCGAGAAGATTCCTGCCCATCGCGGGATGCTCCTCGATCGCAACAGCGAGCCGCTTGCGGTCAGTACGCCGCTCGCGTCGGTATGGGTGAATCCGAAAAAGCTCGTGGACTCGCGCCCGAAGTGGCCGGAGCTCGAAAGGGCGCTCACCCTCGACCCAGGCTCGATCGAGCAGGTGATCGAAGAGCGGAGCGAACGTGAATTCGTCTATCTGCGCCGTCACGTCGCTCCTTCGGTCGCCGAAGCCGTCAGTGCGCTGGAAGTGGACGGGGTGCATCTGAAGCCCGAGTTCCGGCGGTACTACCCGATGGGCGCGGCGGCTGGTCACGTCCTTGGGTTCACCGGCATCGACGATGCAGGCCAGGAGGGACTCGAGCTTGCGTTCGACGACGTGTTGTCCGGCGAGAGCGGTGCGAGGCGGGTCATCAAGGACCGGTTGGGGCGGATCGTGGAGAGCTTGGAGAGGGTCCGTCCCGCGTATCCAGGGCGCGATCTCGTGCTGAGCATCGATCGGCGGATCCAGTCTCTGACCTACCGGGCGCTACAGCAGGGAGTGCAACATCACCGCGCCCGCGCCGGCTCCGCGGTGGTCCTGGACGTACGCACCGGCGAAGTGCTCGCGATAGCCAATCAGCCTTCTTTCAATCCGAACGATCGTGGGGATCGGTCGAGCCGGCGCTTCCGAAACCGTGCGGTCACGGATCTGCTGGAGCCGGGCTCCACCATCAAACCGTTCACGGTCGCCGCCGCGCTGCAGGCGGGGATCGTCCGCCCGGACTCGATCGTCGATACGCGGCCGGGTTTCCTGAAGGTCGGCCGGCATACGGTCTGGGACGTCCGGAACTACGGCGTCATCGATGTCCGAAAAGTGATCAAGAAGTCGAGCAACGTAGGGGCGGGCAAGCTCGCTCTGGCGCTTCGTCCGGGCGACCTGTGGCACATGTTCCACCAAGTCGGCTTCGGGATCTCGACCGGGAGTCGTTTCCCGGGCGAGGCGCTGGGCACGCTGACCGACTTCGTAGGCTGGCGCAAGGTCCATCGCGTCACCTTGTCGTACGGATACGGGCTGGCCGCCACCCCGCTGCAGCTCGCACGAGCCTATGCCGCGTTCGGCAACGGCGGTGTGCTTCCCGACGTCAGCTTCCTCAAGATCGACGGCATGTCGTCCGCTTCGCCGGTGATGCCTGCCTCCGTCGCCGCTCAGATTCGCGGGATGCTCGAGGAAGTCGTCGAGCCGGGAGGGACAGGCCGGCGGGCGCGGGTGGAGGGTTACCGCGTCGGAGGAAAGACGGGCACGACCCGGAAGTCGGAAGCCGGCGGCTACAGCGAAGACCGATACCACTCGGCATTCGCCGGGCTTGCGCCGATGAGTGACCCGAGGCTCTCGGTGGTAGTGGTCATCGATGAGCCCGGCGGCGATGCGTACTACGGCGGCGCGGTCGCGGCTCCGGTGTTCTCGGACATCGTGGAGGGCTCTTTGCGGGTCCTCGGGATTGCACCCGACGACCCGGAAATGATGCGGGGCCCCGCGATCAGCGTCGCGGCGGCATCGCCCACTCGAACATTGGAGAGGACGCCGTGATCATGCCGGCGCACGAAGCATCGACTTGCCCGAGCCTGGCAGCGCTCCTCGACGGATACGCGTCGATTCCCTCCGGGCTGGACCGGGTGGTGACGGCGGTGTGCGACGACAGTCGCGCGCTCGTGCCCGGAGCGTTGTTCTTCGCACGCAGAGGGCAGCGCGTCGATGCGAGCCGGTTCGCCGCCGGCGCGATTGCATCCGGCGCCGCGGCGGTCGTCATCGAGGGCGGGCCGGCGCCGGCGCGACTCGACAGGGGGACGGTCGTCGTCAGGATCGCCGACGTCGCGGGCGCGATCGGACACGCCGCATCGCGCTTCTACGGCGATCCGTCCGAACACCTGTCCGTCGCCGCGGTGACCGGAACGAACGGAAAGACGAGCGTGACTCATCTCACGGCGTGGGGCTGCGGCGATCGATGCGCGGTGATGGGCACTCTTGGCACCGGACGGCCGGGGATGCTGGAGACCGTGACGCTCACCACCCCGGGCTCGATCGAGATCCACCGCCAATTGGCGGAGCTGCGCGATGCCGGGTTCGACATGCTCGCCATGGAGGCCTCGTCCCACGCACTCGATCAGCGCCGGATCGAGGCGGTCCGGGTCGACACTGCGGTGTTCACCAACCTCAGCCGCGATCACCTCGACTACCACCCGGGCATGGACGCCTACGCTCGGGCCAAGGCGTCTCTGTTCGGGATACCGGGCCTCTCGCACGCGGTGATCAACACCGACGACCCGTTCGGTCTCGATCTGATCGGCTCGATGGCGGCCGGCGTCGAATCGGTCGCACTGACGCTCGGTGACGGGCGTCTCCCGGCCAGCGCTGGGCCGGTCGTGCGGGGCCGCATCACCGGGGACGGGTGGGGGCTATCGCTGGAAGTCGCGTCGCCGTGGGGGAGCGGGACACTGGCCACCCGCCTCGTCGGCCGATTCAACGCGTACAACCTGCTGGCGGCAATCGCGGTCGCGTGCCTTCACGGTCATCGGCTCGACGCGGTGCTCGGTCGATTGGCCGGCGCCCAGCCGATCGCGGGCCGAATGCAGCAGATGGGCGGCGGCTCGCGTCCCCTCGTCGTCGTCGACTACTCGCATACCCCCGATGCTCTGCGCAACGCGCTGGCCGCGCTCAGGCCGCTCTGCGAGGGAGTGCTTTGGTGCGTGTTCGGCTGCGGCGGCGATCGAGACCGTGGCAAGCGGCCGCAAATGGCGGAAGCGGCGCAGAAGGGCGCCGACAGGATCATCCTCACCGACGACAATCCTCGCGGCGAGAACGGCGATGCGATCATCGCCGACATCATCGAAGGTTTCACCGAGCCCGGCGCCGTGCACGTCGAACGCGATCGCGAGCAGGCGATCCACCGTGCGGTCATCCGGGCGGGCGCAACTGACGTGGTGCTGATCGCCGGCAAGGGGCACGAGGCCAGCCAGGAACGCGACGGCGCCAGCCTGCCGTTCAGTGATGTCGCGGTGGCACGCCGTGCACTGGAGGCGTGGCGGTGATCGGGATGCGTCTCGGCGAAGCGGCCGCGGCGCTTGGTCTGCGTGCGGCCGGGGAGGATGTCGCATTTCACGGCGTCAGCACCGATTCGCGCACGACCTCCGATGGTGCGTTGTTCGTCGCGGTGCGTGGGCCGAGATTCGACGGGCACGATTTCGTCGGCGGCGCCAGGCGGCGCGGTGCAGTGGCGGCCCTGGTCGAACGTGCGCCGGGCGTTTCGATCCCGTTCATTCTCGCGCGCGATTCGGTGCGGGCGCTCGGGGAGCTCGCCGCGGTTTGGAGGAATCGCTTCTGCGATCTTCTTCTGGTGGGGATCACCGGCAGCAACGGCAAGACTACGGTCAAGGAAATGGTCGCCGCGATTTTTCGGACCTTGGGTCCGGTTTCCGCGACCCGCGGCAATCTCAACAACGAGATTGGAGTCCCGCTTACGTTGTGCGATCTCGATGCCGGGCATCGCACCGCGGTGGTCGAGCTCGGCGCGAATCATCGTGGCGAAATCGCCGCGCTCACCACTCTCGTTCGGCCCTCGGTCGGAGTCGTCACCCAGTGTGCGCCGGCGCATCTGGAGGGATTCGGGAGTATCGAAGGCATCGCACGCGCAAAAGGGGAGCTGTTCGAGCACCTGCCGGACGAGGCGGCGGCCGTCATCAACGCCGACGATCCGTACGCGGGGTTATGGCGGGAGCTGGCGGGAGACCGTCGTTGCATTTCTTTCGGCGCAGGCGCGGATGCGGACGTGCGGGTGCGAGCGGCGCCCGGTGCGCGGCGCAAGTGCGTCTCGCTCGACACGCCGGCGGGGGAGGTGGAGGTCGATCTGCGGCTTCCCGGTGCGCACAACGCGCTCAACGCCGGTGCGGCGGCAGCAGCGGCGATCGCCGCGGGCGCGAGCCTCGACGCCATTCGGGAGGGTCTTGCCGAGGTACGGCCGGCGAAGGGGCGTCTGGAGTCGAAGCGTGGTCCGCGGGGCGCGGAGATCATCGACGACACTTACAACGCGAATCCCGCTTCGCTTCAGGCCGGACTCGAAGTGCTCAGTACCAAGCCCGCGTCGCGCTGGCTCGTGCTCGGCGACATGGCGGAGCTCGGCCCCGACGGGGCGGCCCTGCACGCCGGCGCGGGTCACAGCGCAAGGCGCCATGGAGTGGAGCGCCTGCTCGTGATCGGGGAGCTCAGCGTTGAAGCCGCGCGCGCGTTCTGCGACGGCGCGACCCACTTCGAAGACTGCGCTGCCCTGGTCGAACGGCTCCGGAACGAGCTTCCCGATGGTGCGACGGTGCTCGTCAAAGGATCCCGCTCGATGGCAATGGAGCGTGTGGTAGAGGCGATCGTGGAGAGGACCCGTTGATGCTGCTCGCCCTGACCGAATGGCTGGCCGCGGCGCACAGCGGATTCGGCGTCTTCCAGTACCTCACCCTGCGCGCCATCCTTGGGGCGCTGACCGCCCTGGCGATCTCGCTCCTGGTCGGCCCGCTCGTGATCCGCCGGCTCAGGCAGTCCCGGATCGGTCAGACGGTGCGCGACGACGGCCCGAAATCGCATGTTGCCAAGACGGGCACGCCGACGATGGGCGGAGCGCTCATCCTCATCGCCGTTTCCGCCAGCACCCTGTTGTGGGCCGACCTCGGAAACAGGTTCGTGTGGGTGGTGCTGCTCGTCACCCTGCTGTTCGGAGCGATCGGCTGGGCCGACGACTACCGCAAGCTCGTTCGCGGCGATCCGAAGGGCCTGCCGGCAAGGCAGAAGTACTTCTGGCAATCCGCCGTCGGTCTCGGATGCGCCGTCTTTCTCTATCACACCGCGCAACTTCCCGTCGAAACCCAGCTCATCGTCCCGTTCTTCAAGAACGTCGTGCTCGATCTCGGCTGGGGATACGTGGTGCTCACGTACTTTGTGATCGTAGGGTCGAGCAACGCGGTGAATCTCACCGACGGCCTCGACGGTCTCGCGATCCTCCCGACCGTGATGGTTGCGGGGGCGCTCGGAATCTTCGCATACGTCACCGGACACGCGAACTTCTCGGGCTACCTCGGCTTTCCGTACATCTCGGGCGTCGGCGAGATCGTGGTCCTGTGCGGCTCGATCGTCGGGGCGGGGCTCGGATTCCTCTGGTTCAACACCTACCCCGCGCAGATCTTCATGGGCGATGTCGGCGCCCTCGCGCTCGGAGCCGCGCTCGGGATCGTCGCCGTCCTCGTCCGCCAGGAGCTCGTGCTGCTGATCATGGGCGGTGTGTTCGTGATGGAGACGGTGTCGGTCATCCTGCAGGTCGCATCGTTCAAGCTGACGGGAAAGAGGCTGTTCCGCATGGCGCCGCTGCACCACCACTTCGAGCTGAAGGGCTGGCCGGAGCCACGGGTGATCGTCCGATTCTGGGTCATCACGGTAGTGCTGGTTCTGGTCGGGCTGACGACACTCAAACTCCGGTGATCGGATCATGAATGCGCGCCAACTGATCGACGCCGGCTTCATGAGCGACGAGCGCAAGCCCTCATCGGCCGGCCATGTGCTCGTCGTCGGTCTGGGTGAGACGGGGCTGTCGTGCATCCGCCACCTCGCCGGCTCGCACACAAAGGTCCGAAGAATCGTTGCGGTGGATTCGCGCGAGCACCCTCCGCGCCGTGCCGCGGTCGAGTCGGAGTTCCCCGAGGTCGAGGTCCGTTGCGGTGGATTCGATGCGTCGGTGTTCGATACCGCCGTGGAGATCGTCGTGAGTCCGGGGGTATCGGTGCGAGAGCCGGCGTTGCAGGCCGCGGCGGCACGCGGCGTGCCGATCATTGGTGATATCGAGCTCTTTGCCCGTGCGGTCGATGCACCGGTCGTCGCGATCACCGGATCGAACGGGAAGAGCACCGTCACCTCGCTCCTCGCGGCCATGGCGCAGCGCGACGGTGTACGGGCCGGGGTCGGGGGAAACCTGCGCCCGCCGGCGCTGTCGCTGCTCGGCCTGGGTTACGAGCTGTACGTGCTGGAGCTGTCCAGCTTTCAGCTCGAGACGACCAGCGCCCTGCGCCCGGCCGCGGCCACCGTGTTGAACATCAGTGCCGATCACATGGACCGCTACGAGAGCTTCGACGAATACATTGCGGCGAAACGCCGCGTGCTCGGTGGCGAGACGGTGGTGGTCACGAATCTCGACGATCCCTTGGCGGCACGGCTCGGTGGTGATCGATGCCGGACGATCGGATTCAGCACGCAGGCGGACCCGCACGCGCAGTGGTACGTCGCGGGAAGCGGGAGTGCAGCGCGGATCATGCGGTGCGGCAATGCCGTCATTCCGGTCGATTCGGTCCCGCTTCCCGGAATGCACAACGTCGCGAACGTGCTCGCCGCATTCGCGCTCGGAGACGCGATCGGGCTCGACATCAGCGCCATGTCCGCGGCGGTCGAGGCGCACATCGGGCTGCCGCATCGCTGCGAAACGGTCGCCGCTTGTGGCGGCGTGCGCTGGATCAATGACTCCAAGGGCACGAACGTCGGTGCGACGGCGGCCGCGATCGAAGGCATCGGCGCGCACGGACCACTGGTGCTGATCGCCGGAGGACTCGGCAAGGGAGCGGACTTCTCGCCGCTGCTTGCGCCGGCGGCGCGCCATGTGCGGTGCGCGGTGCTCATCGGGCGCGATGCCATCCGTCTCGGTGAAGTGCTGCACCGGTGCACCGAGATCCGGTATGCGCCGGATCTCGCCGCTGCCGTCGACATCGCATCGGCGGTCGCTCACGAAGGCGACAGTGTTTTGCTCTCTCCTGCGTGTGCGAGCTTCGACATGTTCGCGGACTTCGAGGCCCGGGGCGACGCCTTTCGGCGGCTGGTGCTGGCGAGGACCGGAATGTGAGTGAGACGAGCGGCCCTCAGGCGTTGCCAATAGCGGTAGCGATCGACCGCGCAGCGTTTGCGTACCGCTATGACGGCGCGCTCATTCTCGTCGTGGTGGCGCTGCTCGGAATCGGCCTGGTCATGGTCGCGTCGGCGTCCACGTCGAT
>JAKZYK010000364.1:0-6095 GCA_047514485.1 Gammaproteobacteria bacterium | reverse complement strand
ATGAGGCGCTTCATCAACCGCCACCCCCTATGGTCGCTCGCGATCCTGGTCGCGATCGCGGTGCTGCTCTGGTTGATCATCGCGCCGTGGCCGGCGGGGCTCGTGGCGGCGATTGGGCGCAAGAAAATCTTCGTGAACGCGTTGTTCAACGGCATCACCCTCGGCGGCCTCTACTTCCTCGTGGCGAGCGGGTTCACGCTTATCTTCGGCCTGATGCGCAACGTCAACCTCGCGCACGGCTCGCTCTATCTCCTCGGGGGCTACATCGGGTACGAGATCACCGACTGGACCGGCTCGTGGGCGTTCAGCTTCGTGGTCGCGTTCGCCGCGGTCGCGGTCCTCGGGATCATCCTGCAGGTCACGATATTCCGCTGGATGGAAGGGCAGGATCTGCGCCAGACCCTGGTGACGATCGGGGTGTCGATCGTGATGGCTGACATCATGCTCTGGATCTGGGGCGGCGACTTCTACCAGATCCTTCCTCCCGACTGGCTGGTGGGCGCCGTCGAGACCCCGCTGATCTCCACCATCAGCCGCCGCACCGGTGAGCCGATCTATCTGAAGTACCCGATGGTGCGTCTCGTGATCTTCGCAGCCGCCGTCGTCATCGGCGTGGTGATGTGGTGGCTGCTCAACCGTACCCGGATCGGGATGATGATCCGCGCCGGCGTGGACGATCGCGACATGCTGGCCGCGAGCGGGATCCGGATACAGCTCATCTTCGTGGTCGTCTTCGCGTTCGGGGCCGGGCTCGCCGGGCTCGCCGGGGTGGTTGGCGGGACGTTCCAGTCGCTCGCCCCCGGGGAGGACATCCGCTTCCTGCTCGCATCGCTGGTGGTGGTCATCGTCGGCGGCATGGGATCGATCACCGGCGCGGCGCTCGGCGCGCTGCTCATCGGGCTCGCCGAGCAGTTCGGCTCGGTGTACATGCCGACGTACTCGGTTGTCGGCACTTTCCTCATCATGGTCGCGGTGCTCGCGTTCCGCCCGCAGGGCCTGCTCGGGAGGCGGTGACAGGTGGCGGCGACCGGGCACGCGGTTTCGGCAGGGGTCGAGAGGGCGCCGAGGCCCGCCACATCGGCGCCGGACCGGCATCCCGGCGAGATGCAGGCGTTTCCGGAGAGGGCGGAGTCGCGCTCCGCCTCGCTGCCGGACTGGCTGCGGCGCATCCACCCCGCGACGTGGCTGCTCGCGGTGTTCCTGCTGTTCCTGCCCGCGTTCGCCAACAACTTCATCCAGCTCCAGGTCTTCGGCTGGGCCTTCGTGCTCGGCATGATCGCGCTCAGCCTGATGTTCCTCGCGGGCTACGGCGGGATGGTCAGCCTCGTGCAGATGACCGTGGCGGGGTGCGCGGGCTACATGTACGCGATCTTCGGCCACAGCGCCGTCATGGAGATCAGCCTCGGCTGGCCGTGGTGGGCGACCATCCCCATCGCGCTGATCGTCGCGGTGATCCTGGGGACGGTCTCGGGTGCGCTCGCGGTCCGCACCGAGGGGATCTACACGATCATGATCACGCTGGCGATCGCCTCTGCGTTCTTCTACTTCACCCGCCAGAACTACGTCATCTTCAACGGCTTCAGCGGTTTCAACGCGGTCAAGCCACCCCCACTGTTCGGCGTGGACTGGAAGCAGGCGACACCGTTCTACTACTTGAGCCTCTTCTTCGCGACCGTGAGCTATCTCGCGGTGCTCTACGTCTCGCGGTCGTCGTTCGGGCTCGCGTTGCAGGGGGTGCGCGACAACGCGCGGCGCATGGAGGCGCTCGGCTTCAACGTCACCGCGCACCGGATCGCCGCGTACAGCTTCGCGGCGGTGATCGCCGGAACCGCAGGGATCCTGCTCACTTGGCTCAACGGCCAGATCTCGCCGGGGACGGCGGGGATAGGGCCGGTGATCGATATCCTCATCATCGCCGTCGTCGGCGGCCTCCGGCATCCCATCGGGCCGTTCGTCGGCGCCCTGATCTACGTCGTGCTCCGCACCTTCGCGCTCGACGCCCTCGTTGCGGTGGGACTCCCCGCCGAGCGGTTTCAGCTCCTGATCGGCATGGGCTTCCTGCTCATCGTGCTCTTCTCGCCGGACGGCGTGCTCGGGCTCTGGTCGCGCTGGCGCGCCCGGCTCGGGCTTCGACGGGGCGAGCTTTAGAGATGGCGAGCGTCGCCGAACGGCTCTCCGCCGCCGGCACCGCCAACGCGCTCGAGCTGCGCGGGGTCAGCCGGCTGTTCGGCGCCCTGGTGGCGCTCGACGACGTCACCATGAGCGTTCGTCCCGGCGAGCGGCGAGCGGTGCTCGGCTCCAACGGAGCGGGGAAGACGACCCTGTTCAACGCGGTGACCGGCGACTTCCCGCCGAGCTCCGGGGTGATCCGTTTCTTCGGAGAAGACGTTACCTGGTTTCCGCCTCACGAGCGGATCCGAAGGGGCTTGAGGCGTACCTACCAGATCTCACTCCTGTTCCGGGACCTCAGTGTGCTCGACAACGTCTACCTCGCGTGCCGCGGAGTCTCGCGCGGGCGCTTCTCGCTGCTGCGCCCCCGGCGCAACGATTCCCTCATGCAGTCGGCGGTCGATCTCGTCGAGGCGGTGCACCTCGCCAACGTGCGCGATCGCCTGGTCGCGGAGCTGAGCTACGGCGAGCAGCGCCAGCTCGAGATCGCGCTCGCGCTCGCCGGCGCCCCACGCTTCATCCTGTTCGACGAGCCGGCCGCGGGACTCTCTCCTGGCGAGCGCACGGAGCTCGTCGAGATCCTCAGCTCGCTCCCGGCCCACATCGGCTACATCATCATCGAGCACGACATGGACGTCGCGCTACGGGTTGCCGAGAGCGTGTCGATGATGCACAACGGCCGGATCATCAAGGAGGGGACGCCGGCCGAGATCGAGGCCGATCCGCAGGTGCAGGAGCTCTATCTCGGAAGCGGCCATGGCTGAGCGCGGACACGGCCCCACACCTCGCCGCGGGCTTTCCGGGATAGAGCGATATCTCGGTGGCGGCCGTCGCCGAGTGTGGCGACGGTTTCAGGGTCGCGGTTGTCACGCTCGGGCTGACGGCGCGGCGACGGAGGCAGCCGGTCATGGTTGAGCGCGCACGGCGGCGAGACCAGGCGGCGGTGCTCCGGGTCCGGGGGCTCCATGTCTACTACGGCCAGTCCCACGCGCTGCAAGGAGTCGATCTCGACCTCCCCCACGGCGTCGTCTCCGTCGTCGGCCGCAACGGGATGGGCAAGACCACGCTGTGCAACGCGATCACGGGGCTCGTACCGGTCGCGCGCGGCTCGATCCAGTTCGAAGGCGACGAGCTCGCCGGCATGAGCCCGAGTCGGATCGCGCACCACGGGGTCGGATACGTCCCTCAGGGGCGGCGGCTGTGGGCGTCGCTCACGGTGGATGAACATCTCCGGCTGTGCGAGCGCGGCGCCCGCGGCGGATGGACGCGGGAGCGCATCTACGACGCGTTCCCCCGGCTGGCGGAGCGGCGCACGAGCCGGGGCGGCCAGCTCTCGGGCGGCGAGCAGCAGATGCTTGCGATCTCCCGCGCGTTCCTGCTCAACCCGCGCCTGCTGGTGATGGACGAGCCGACGGAGGGGCTCGCGCCGGTAATCGTGCAGCAGGTCGAGGACATGCTGATCCGGATCGGAGAGGAGGGCGAGGTCTCGGTCCTGGTCATCGAGCAGAACATCGGGGTGGCCACCGCGGTGTCGGAAGACGTAGCGATCATGGTGAACGGGCGTATCCACCGGATCATGGACGCGGCGGCGCTGGCGGCCGACCGCGAGCTCCAGCAACGTCTCCTCGGCGTCGGTCGCCATGGTGAGGGGGAGCCTGCGCCGGACGACGCCGGTGCAACGGGCGCTCCGGACGCGCCGGCGATACGGCTCGTGTCGGGCCACGGCGCGGGCCGGATCTGGTTGTCGAACCCAGCGCCGCCGACCCGATGGTCGAAGCCGGTGCCGGTCGCCGGCTTCGAGGCGGCCGCGGCGGCGCTCGCCGGACCCCGGCGCGCGCGCGATACGGGCGGCGAGGCGCTCCGGCCGTTCTCGACGGAGGGCGAGCCCGCCGTCCTCGTGATCGGCACCTTCGACACCAAGGGCGTCGAGCTCAAGTTCGTCCGGGATCGGATCGTGGACGCCGGGCATCGGGTGAAGCTGGTCGATGTCTCCACCTCGGGCCGGCCGTCGGCGGCCGACGTGCCGCCCCACCACATCGCCGCCTACCACCCGAAAGGTCCGAATGCGGTGTTCACGAACGACCGCGGCGCGTCGGTGCGTGAGATGGCGGTCGCGCTCGAGCGCTGGATATCGCGCCAGTCAGGCGTCGCGGGGGTGATCTCCGCTGGCGGCTCCGGCGGCACCGCGCTGGCCACGCCCGCGATGCAGACGCTGCCGATCGGGGTGCCGAAAGTCATGATTTCGACCGTCGCGTCGGGCGACGTGAGCCGGTACGTCGGCCCGTCGGACATCATGATGCTGTACTCGGTCACCGATGTGCAGGGCCTCAATGCGATCTCGCGCACGGTGCTGGCGAACGGGGCACACGCGCTCGCCGGGATGGTGGCGAACCGCGGCAACGAGACCTCGGTCCGGGCCCGCGCCCGTGCCCGGGTCGCGCGACCGGACCGCCCGGCGATCGGTCTCACGATGTTCGGCGTGACCACCCCGTGCGTGCGGCAGGTGAGCGCACGGCTCGAGGATCGCTACGACTGCCTCGTCTTCCACGCGACCGGGACCGGCGGGCGCTCGATGGAGAAGCTGCTCGACTCCGGACAGCTCGCCGGCGTGCTCGATGTCACCACCACCGAGGTCTGCGACCTGATGATGGGCGGCGTGTACCCCGCGACCGAGGACCGGTTGGGCGCCGTCATCCGTACCCGCGCGCCCTACATCGGCGCGTGCGGAGCGCTGGACATGGTCAACTTCGGGCCGCGCGACACCGTGCCCGAACGCTACCGGGACCGTACCCTGTACGAGCACAATCCGCAGGTCACCCTCATGCGCACCACGGTCGAGGAGAACGATCGGATGGGGCGCTGGATCGGCGCGCGCCTGAACCGTATGGAGGGACCGGTCCGGTTCTTCCTGACCGAGGGCGGGGTGTCGCAGCTCGACGCCCCGGGGCAGGCGTTCCACGACCCGGCGGCGGATGCGGCGCTGTTCAGGGCGCTCGAGGAGACGGTGCGCCAGACCAGCGCCCGCCAGCTCGTGCGGGCGCCGCACCACATCAACCATCCGGCGTTCAGCGACGCGCTCGTCGCCGCGTTCGAGGCGGTGGCCGGCGCCCGGACGCCTCGTGCGCGTACCGGGGTATAGACACTATGCTCAGGGTGTTGGAGGAGACGGTGCGTCGGACCGGGGCCAGCCGACACGCGCGAACTCCGCTCAAGCCGCCGCTGCATACGTGGCCCGTTTATACGGAATGATGTGCGTGATCTCACCGGCCAACCGGCGGTTCTTCACGTCCCGCCAATACTGCGCCGTCAACAGATCGCCGTGGACCTCGAGGAACCCGCTTCGCAAGTCCCCTTCCATGGCGAGGAACTTGATGAACTCTTCGGGGAAGATGTCGTGCGGCCCGATGTAGCGGGTAGACCCCAGGTCCCTCAGGTCGAAATCGTCGTCGGGTTCGGGAAGCTCGCGAAAACGGCAGTCCGTCACCAGCGCGACCTCGTCATAGTCGTAGAACACCACGCGGCCCGAAGCGGTGACGCCGAAGTTCTTCAGTAACAGATCGCCGGGAAAGATGTTGGTCTCCGCGAGGTCCTTGATCGCCTGCCCGTAGTCCAGGATCGCGGCGACGGCGCGTTCTTGCGCTTCTTCGCGGATGTAGAGGTTCAGGGGACGCACGCGGCGTTCGATATAGACGCGGTTCAAGACCAGTTCATCGCCTTCGCGGTGGATGGACTCGGCTGCCCCTTCGAGCAGATCCGCGAGAAGACTCCGTTCAAAGCGGTCTACCGGGAGCTTGAGGTTCAGGAATTCCTGGGTATCGATCAGGCGCCCGGCGTGATCGTGCCGGGACACCAGCTTGTACTTGGAGACGACCTGCTCGCGCGTGGTGTTCTTCGGATAGCCGAACTGGTCCCGGATCACTTTGAAC
>JAKZYK010000363.1:0-2886 GCA_047514485.1 Gammaproteobacteria bacterium | reverse complement strand
ACTCGCGGCGCTCACGGGATGACCAGGTTCAGCAGCGGTTCACCGGCGCGCCAGCGGTCGAGATTGTCCGCGAAGAGCGCTGCGAACCGGCGGGGCCAGCCGTGGATGTTGTCCGAGGTGTGAGGGGTGATCAGCACGTTGGGCATCGCCCACAGCGGGCTATCGGCAGGCAGCGGTTCGGTCTCGAAGACATCGAGATACGCCCCCCCGAGACGACCGGAGCGCAGCGCGTCGATGAGCGCCGACTCGTCGACGACCGGCCCTCGCGAGGTGTTGACGAGATATGCGCCCCGCTTCATGGCCGCCAGCGCTTCGCGTGAGAGCAGCCCGCGGGTCGCGTCATTCAATCTCACGTGCAGCGAAACGAAGTCCGCCGCGGGCAACAGTGCATGGAGCGCTTCCGGACCGTGCATCTCGTCTACCGCTGGATGTGGGGCCGGCGTCGCACGGATGCCCACGACCCGCATGCCGAGCGCCTTCGCGTTGCGTGCCACGCACGCTCCGATCTTGCCGAATCCGACCACCAGGAGCATGCGATCCCGAAGCGGAGCGAACGCCACTGGATTCCACCGCCGCGCGCGTTGCTGCTCGACATAGTTCAGGAACCCGCCGCCGAGCGCGAGCATCGCCCCAGTGACGCTCTCGGCGAGATAGGGGGCGAGCACGCCGGCACCGTTGGTCACGGTGACCCGCACGGCGTCCCAGGGCGCGAGATGATCGAACCCCGAGCCGCCGATCTGAATCCAGCGTACCGACGGGTACGCCGGAATCGGCACGTGTGCCTCGTTCGGAAATCCGGGATGCTTGATCGAGAAAGCGACCTCGGGGTCGTGGCGCGCCAGCGACTCGATGATGCCTCCTGCCGTCGTTGCGTACACGAACTCGACCCCGGGAAACCGTGCGGCGAGCAGGTCCCGGAAGTCAGCGGGTTCGTTGTGGGCGATGAGCACCGGCCGCATTGCTCCGCTCCGAGGTTCAGGGCAGACACACTCATGCCATATCGCCGGAGCCGAAGCAACGCGGACACCCAGACCACTGCGATATTCCGAGATCCGTCTGGGAAATCGCCTCCCGGGAGTTCGTTGAGATACTCTCCATCCATGTCGCGCCTTTCGCTTCGCCCGAAGGCGGTCGATGAACCGTATCGTTCACCACGCTGCCAGCCCGCTTGCCGGGCCATCCCCGAGAGAGCACGCTCATGCACGACATCGCCGAACGATTCTCCGATCCGCGCCCGATCATCCTCGACGGAGCGGTCAGCACCGAGCTCGAACGCATGGGCGTTCCCATGAGCGCCGATACCTGGAGCGGCCTTGCCGCGCTCACCCATCCCGATGTCCTTCGCGATCTGCACGTCCGGTACCTGCAGGCCGGTGCCGAGGTGATCATCGCCAACACGTACGCCGCTGCTCCCCAACACGTCGCGGCGGCGGGATTCGGCGACCGCGCCCGCGAAATCAACATCCGCTCCGCGGAGCTCGCGCTCGAGGCGCGCGACGCGGCGGCGGAGGGACCGGTGTGGGTCGCGGGTTCGTTGTCGCTGATGGCGCCCGGGTTCCGTTCGGCGAACCGCCAGGCGCCGCTCGAGCACGCGGAGGGATTGGGCAGACAGGCGGCGTGGCTTGCCGAGGCCGGTGTCGATCTCCTGGTGCTCGAGATGCTACGCGATATCGAGTGGAGTTCCGCAGCGGTAGACGCGGCCCTGTCGGCTGGTCTACCGGTATGGTCCGGTTTCAGTTGTGCCGTGGACGAAGGCGGCACGCTCACGACTCAGGGCACGATCGGCGAGCCGATGCCGTTCGAGGATGCCCTGCGCGCGGTTTCCGGCCGCGGGGAGATGCTCGTCGGCGTCATGCACTCGGAGATAGACGACTCCGGCCCCGGACTCGAATGCGCGCGTCGGGTGTGCGAGGCACCGCTCGGGGTCTGGCCTAACAGCGGGCACATCGAGCCGCCGAACTGGCAGTTCGACGACGTGGTGACGCCCGACGCATTCGCCGCGCTTGCGGCGCGATGGGCCGAGGACGGCGTGAGGGTGATCGGCGGGTGTTGCGGGCTCGGGCCGGAGCACATCCGCGCGGCGGCCGAACGCCTCCGGTGCTGACCCGCCGCGCCGTTGCGAGGGCCGGCCTCCGGTGTCGAAAGACGCCGTGGGTCCACGGAAGATTCGTGGTTTCGTGCGCATCTGTCGACGGGTGAAGACGTGCGCGCCGGGGTGGTGATGTCCCGCCCCGCGGCCGGGAACACAATTCGTCACCGGTTGCCACCGGCCGGTGAAGTGCGGTAGTTAAGCAGGGGAACGCGACACGCCACGAGCGCCGGGGGCGCGGATTGCCCCGCCGAGCAGCTCACCGCCGCACTGTCCGCAGCAGGAAAAGGCCGCATGATCGCGAATCTCATCGTCCGTCGACTCCTGCTCGGGATCATCACCATCTGGGTGATGTCGATCCTCGTCTTCTTCGGGATCGAGATCCTCCCCGGAGACGTGGCCGACGCGATCCTCGGCCAGGGCGCCACCGAGGAGACCCTGCACGCCATCCGCCAGGAGCTGGGGCTGTACCGGCCCGCTTACGTGCGTTATCTCGATTGGCTCGGCGGACTGCTGCGGGGCGACGTCGGCGAGGCGCTCGGCACCGGCCGCTCGATCGCCGGGATGATCAACATCCGGCTGCCGACCACCCTCACCCTCGGCGGCCTCACCGCGGTCATCGCGGTGCCTCTCGCGCTCAGCCTCGGGCTCATCGCCGCGATGTACCCCGGTTCCCTCTTCGACCGCGCGGTCACCCTCGGCACCCTGATGGTGATCTCCGGCCCCGAGTTCCTCATCGCGACCTTGCTGGTGATGCTCTTCGCGATCGAGCTGCGCTGGGTGCCGGCGGTGTCGTA
>JAKZYK010000362.1:0-2520 GCA_047514485.1 Gammaproteobacteria bacterium | reverse complement strand
ATCTCCCGCACCGCCTCCACCGGGTCGACGCGGGACGCATCGATCACGTCCGTCGCTCCGAACCGTCTGGCGAGATCGAGCTTCGAACCCACCGTATCGATCGCGATGATGCGTCCGGCGCCCGACAACGCGGCGCCGTTGACGGCTGCGAGCCCCACCCCGCCGAGTCCAATGACCGCCACCGTGCTGCCGACCTCGATCTTCGCAGTGTTGTGCACCGCCCCGACGCCGGTGGTCACTCCGCAGCCGATGAGCGCCGCGCGGTCGAGCGGCATGTCCTCGCGCACCTTCACGATCGCGTGCTCGTGCACCAGCATGTACTCGGCGAACGACGAGAGATGGTAGAACTGGTGGACCTCCACGCCGTTCTGGCTGAGCCGCGGCGGCTCGCCCGGGCGGCGCATGACGTCCTGTGGGCGCTCGCAGTTGGGGAGATGCCCGGTCACACAGGATTCGCAGTGGCCGCAGAACACGGACATGCAGGTGATCACGTGGTCCCCCGGGCGCACATAGCCGACCTGATCGCCGACCGCCTCCACCACTCCGGCCGACTCGTGCCCGAGCACGGACGGGAAGTCGGTGGGATAGAGCCCTTCGATATGGTGGAGGTCGCTGCGGCACACGCCGACGGCGGCGACCCGGACCAGCACCTCGTGACCGATGGGCTCGGCGACGTCCACATCCTCGATCCGGAGGGGCTCCCCCGCTCCTCGCAAGACGGCTGCCTTCATCGACATGCTCCCCGTGTGGTGCCCTGCCGTGCCCGTCCCGGCACGCGCCGCGGGCTGGATTCGATTCCGCCGGTCCGAGGTCGTGCGCTCGTTCGGCCGGTCTCCAGGCGCCTTGCCCGTGATTGCGGTACTCCGAAAATCATCGTCGCCCGATCCATCCGCGAGCCCCGGTCCCAGCCAGTGCGGGGACAGCCATCGGGGGCATGACGAAGACTGTCGTCCTGCGTATTGTCTGCCATTCCCGCGCACGCGGGAATCTGTCGAGGTGAGTATCAGGGTCATTTCACGCTATGGCTCCGGTCCCGGGTAGGTCGGATTAGCGCAGCGTAATCCGACATGAGCGCGTCGTTCCGATGTCGGGTTACGCCTCCGGCTAACCCGACCTACAGCGTGAAATGGTCCTGGTGAGTATTGCCGGACAGGGACGAGACACCGGCAGGGTTGCGCGCATGCCACGGGTCGTCGACCTGTCGTCACGGACCGGACGATTCGCCCCCGCCGTTCGGCCGCAAAGACACGCATCCCTGCTGGTCGAGCGCAGAGAATCGACATGGAACTCTGGGTACCCGTCACGCTGGCCGCCGCGTTCATGCAGAACCTGCGCTCGGCCCTGCAGAAGCACCTGAAGGGAAGCCTGAGCACCTCCGGCGCCACCTTCTGCCGGTTCATCTACGCGGTGCCCCTCGCGCTCGCCTACGTGGCGCTGCTCGGCGAGGGATTCGGCTTCGAGTGGCCCGACCCGAATCCGCGCTTCGCGCTCTTCGCGATGGTCGGCGGCGTCACCCAGATCACCGCAACCGCACTGCTCGTCTACCTCTTCTCGCTCCGCAACTTCGCGGTCGGGACCACCTACTCCAAGACCGAGACGGTGCAGGCCGCCGTCTTCGGTCTCGTGATTCTCGGCGAGCCGGTCAGCCTCGCCGCCGCTCTCGCGATCGGCATCAGCCTCGTCGGGGTGATGCTCATCTCGGTTGCCAAGAGCCGGTTGACGCTCCGCAACCTGTTCCTCGGATGGACCGGGCGAGCCGCCTTCATCGGCGTGCTGTCCGGCACGTTCTTCGGGCTGAGCGCGGTCGCCTACCGCGCCGCCTCGCTGTCCCTCGGCGGCGAGGGGTTCCTGATGCAGGCCGCGTTCACCCTCGCCTGCGTGGTGGTGTTCCAGACTGCGGTGATGGCGGTGTGGATACGGCTGCGCGAGCCCGGCGAGCTGAGCCGGGTGATCGGCCGCTGGCGTGTCGCGTCGCTCGTGGGGGTTTCGGGAATGCTCGGCTCCGCCGCCTGGTTCACCGCGATGACGCTGGAGAACGCCGCCTATGTACGCGCTGTAGGGCAGATCGAGCTGGTCTTCACGTTGGTCGCTTCGTACTTCTTCTTTCGGGAGCGGTCCACGGCGCTCGAACTGGCGGGGATAGTGCTGATCGTCGGGGGTATCGTCATTCTGCTGCTCGGGTGATGCGACGGCGCCTTGTCGTCCACGGGCATTGCGCTCCCGGGCGATCGACGTCTCGCCGGTGGGTAAGACGCACGGCCAGCGCCACGAACACACAATTTTCTGCACTTCGTAGCGTCGGGACGCGCCGAGGGCTATCCGCCCTGCCTACCCCTGCATCGGAATCCCGTTGAGGATGCGCGTGGAGTGGCCACGAACCCAGGGCCATTTCACGCTACGGTGTGAGGACGGACATCGATGCTCCGGCAGTCCGTAGGTCGGATTAGCGCAGCGTAATCCGACGTTTCTGGCCCAGGAAGTGCGCGTCGCATGTGATGTCGGATTACGCTGCGCTAATCC
>JAKZYK010000361.1:0-5376 GCA_047514485.1 Gammaproteobacteria bacterium | reverse complement strand
ATTGACCAGGATCGGAGTGCGTCATGGCAGGACAGATCAACCGTTTCAGCTCGCGTATCACCCAGCCGAAGTCCCAGGGCGCGTCGCAGGCGCAGCTCTTTGCTACCGGGTTCACGAAAGCCGATCTCGACAAGGCGCAGATCGGGATCGCCAGCATCTGGTACGAGGGCAACAACTGCAACATGCACCTGCTCGGCCTGGCCGAGAAGGTGAAGGAAGGGGTCGAGGCGGTCGGAGTGAAGGGGCTGCGCTTCAACACCGTCGGGGTGTCGGACGGCATGTCGATGGGTACCGAAGGAATGTCGTTCTCGCTCCAGTCCCGCGACCTCATCGCGGACTCGATCGAGACCGTGACCCGTGGCCAGTGGTACGACGGTCTGGTCACCATCCCCGGCTGCGACAAGAACATGCCCGGGTGCCTGATGGCGATGGGCCGGATCAACAGGCCGTCGATCATGGTCTACGGCGGCACCATCCGCGGCGGACGCATGTCGAACGGGCAGGTGGTTGACATCGTCAACGCGTTCCAGAGCTACGGCCAGTTCCTCGCGGGTAGCATCGACGAAGACGAACGGGTCGAGATCGTGCGCAATGCCTGCCCGGGGCCCGGAGCGTGCGGCGGCATGTACACCGCGAACACCATGGCCACCGCAATCGAGGCGATGGGCATGTCGCTGCCGTACAGCTCATCCACCCCGGCCACGGACCCCGCCAAGCTGGAGGAATGCCTGCGTGCCGGCGCCGTGGTTCGCGAGCTGATGGAGCAAGACATCAAGCCGCGCGACATCATGACCCGCGCCGCGTTCGAGAACGCGATGGTGATGGTCATGGCGCTGGGCGGTTCCACCAACGCGGTGCTGCACCTCATCGCGATGGCGCGGGCGGTGGACGTCGATCTCACCATCGATGATTTCCAGTCGGTGAGCGATCGGATCCCCTACATCGCCGACCTCAAGCCCAGCGGCAAGTACGTCATGGAAGACCTGCACCAGATCGGCGGGGTGCCGGCGGTCATGAAGTATTTCCTCGCCGAGGGGCTGCTCGACGGAGATTGCCTGACCTGCACCGGTCGGACCATCGCCGAGAACCTGGAGGACGTGGCGCCGCTCGCCGAAGGGCAGAGCATCGTGCATCCGCTCGACGACCCCATCAAGGAGAGCGGACATATCCGCATCCTGCGCGGCAATCTCGCACCGGGCGGCGCGGTGGCGAAGATCACCGGCAAGGAGGGGCTGCACTTCGAAGGCCCTGCCAACGTCTTCGATGCGGAGGAAGACATGCTGCGCGCCCTTGAGGAGGGGAAGATCGCCAAGGGCGATGTCATCGTCATCCGTTACGAAGGGCCGAAGGGCGGGCCCGGCATGCCGGAGATGCTGACCCCGACCTCGGCGGTCATGGGGGCCGGGCTCGGATCCGATGTCGCGCTGATCACCGATGGACGCTTCTCTGGTGGGTCGCACGGCTTCATCATCGGGCACGTGGTGCCCGAGGCGCAGGACGGCGGCCCTATCGGGCTGCTCGAATCCGGTGATGTCATCACCATCGATGCGGAAGTGAACTCCATCCGGGTCGACGTCCCGGACGACGAGATGGCGCGGCGTCGCGAAGCTTGGACGATGCCTGCGTACAAGGAGACGCGCGGCACCTTGTACAAGTACATCAAGAACGTGTCCGACGCCTCGTACGGGTGCGTGACCGACGAGTAGATGCACGGCGCATTGCAGAGCGCGGCGGTCGAGGTCCGGCCGCTCGCGCCGGCGGACCCGCGGGTGTCTCGTCGAGACGGAGCGAAGCCTTGCGGGCGGCTCGCTTGTCCGCGTTCGTCGCGTGCCTTCTCGTCTCCGCCTCCCCATGCGCCGGCGGGACACCGCTGATCGAGTTCCGCATCGCGGTCGAATATCCGCACGACGCAGGGGCGTTCACGCAGGGACTCGTCATCGACGGCGGCGCCCTGTACGAGAGCACGGGTCTGCGGGGACGTTCGTCGCTGCGCAAGGTGCAGTTGACCACCGGGAGGGTGGTACGCAAACGGCGGCTGTCGGACCGGCTCTTCGGTGAGGGCCTCGCGCTCGTCGGTGACGAGCTGTACCAGCTCACGTGGACCTCGGGCCGCGCATTCGTGTTGCGGCTGAAGGATTTCTCGCTCGTGCGCGAGCATCGCTACGCAGGGAAGGGCTGGGGTCTCGCCTACGACGGCGCGAGGTTGGTGATGAGCGACGGCAGCGCGACGCTTCGGTTTCGGGACCCGACTACCTTCCGGGTCGAGCGTGAGCTCGAGGTCCGGGAAGGCGTCCGTGCCATCGAGGCCCTCAACGAGCTCGAGTTCGTCAACGGATCGGTGTTTGCCAATGTCTGGCGATCCGATCGGGTGGCGCGCATCGACCCCGCGAGCGGCGCCGTGACCGGATGGCTCGACTTGTCCTCTATCGCCGTGCGCGAGCGCAGTGCCGGTAGCGCAGGGGTCGCCAACGGCATCGCGTGGGACGGGCGCAGACTCTTCGTGACGGGAAAGCTCTGGCGCTCGGTCTACGGCCTGGAGCTGCTCCGCTGACCGCATCAGGCGACGGCCACCGGGAATGGGCGGGCTGCGGGCCAAGACGCTCGGAGTACCTGCCGTACCCGGATTGAACGCATCGTATGCTGCGCGACCAGTGCGTGAGATCGACGCGGATGCGAGAATCCGCAAGTCATCAATCTGTCTTCGTTGCCCGCTTGGAGGCGTGATTGCGCGTGGAGCTTTGGGAAGCGATCCTCGCCGGAGTGCTGGTGCTCGCCGTCCTGTTCTTCTTTGGGCCAGGTGCGAAGCGGGCGGCGGAGAACGCACCGAAGGCCGATGCAAGCGACTGGAAGGCGGCGATCGTGCCGATTGTGCTTGTCGCGGGCTTCGTGGTGTTGATGATTCTGATGATCAGTTGAGCGTATCGCCTCGTACGCTCCCGGTCCGCATCACAGAGAGTCATCGCTCGCTCCCGGAGCCGCTGTCCGGCAGTCAGGCGTAGTGCCGCGCGAGGATCGCGGCGGTGAAGCTGGCCCGCAGATAGAACCCGCGCGGCAGGGTCGGCTCCTTGGCGCCGCTCGCACCGATTGCTAGACGCCGCGCCGCGGCATTGGCGGCCTTCGGGCGAATCTGCATGCATTCCCCTTCACGGGCCGATATTTCCTCCACTCTCCCCAGCACGACCCGGTCCATCAGCGTCTCCCAATCGTTCGCAAGCGCCGACTCCTCGGCTCGGGAAGGGCTCCACAGCAGGGCGGAGCCAATCCGGCGCTCGGGCAGCGGGATCGATCGGTCCCCTTCGAAGGGCATCCACAGTACGCGCGCGAGCTTGCGGCGCACGTTGGAGTGATGCCAGTCCGGCTTGGCGTCGCCCGCGAGAGGCACCGTGCACACGTAGGTCGATTCAAGCGGCCGGCGTTTGGGTCCGATCGGAATCGTTTTCAGCTCGACGGAAATCAGCCGGAAATCCGGCTCCGGCAACGATCCGGCGCTCGCCCCGAGCGCGTGCTCGATGACGGTGCCGGTCCAGCCCTTGCCGCGGCGGGTGGTCGCCGGCACGGACAGCCCGAGCTCCGCCGCGACATCGCCCAGAGCGCGCCCGGCGATGGCGTCGGCACGGGTCAGAAGCTCGGCTTCGCTGCGCGGCGGCGAAACTTGCCGGGGTTCAGCCATTTGTTTCGAAGCGTCTCGTTGCAAGGCTCCGGCGGCGGGCGACCGCGAGTATTGCATCCATACCGGCGGCATCCGTGAGCGCGATGAACTCCAGCGCACCTGCGCGGGCGTCATCCCCCGTGGTCGGCGTATCGTCGCACCGGATCCCGGCGCCGCGCACCGCGAGGTCCGAGCACACCGAAACGAGGTCTGCGATCGCATGCTCGGCGCTCCCCGTCGAGAGCGACAGCCGCACAGCGATGGCAGCGGCAACGGCGGGCGGCTGCAGCGCAGTCGGGCGGTGAAGCGCGGTTTCCGTTCCCAGCGCGAACACGGTCGCGCGCCCCGGCCCGCGCGTCGTATCGCCGCCGATCAGCTCGACCCCGGATGCTTCGCATACTGTCGCGGTGGCGGCCGCGAAACCATCGACCCATTCGGGGTCGCAGGCTTCAAGAGTGAGGCCCAGGGTCGCCCACCGCGGCGTCACCGCACGTGCGGCGAGTCGGATGAGGGCGGTGCCGAACACACGGCAGGCGGCCACACCGCCATCGTCACGCGTGGACAACTGTGCCGTCGCGCTGGCATGGGCGAGCGGCAGACCACCGGTATCGAGCAGCGCCGCATCGTCACCGATGCCAAGCACCGTCCCGGGACGCCGGGTGGCGCGCTCTCGAAAGCAGCGTCTGATGAGCTCGAATTCGTCCACGAGTCGACGGTGCGTCAGCCGCCGGCCACATACCGCGCCGCGTGGAGTGCCGCGCACGCGAGCGCGCCGGCCATCACGTCATCGAGCACGATCCCGAGACCGCCACCGATCCTGCGGTCGGCGAGCGATATCGGCCACGGCTTGGCGATGTCGAGGAGGCGGAAAGCCACGAAGCCGGCGGCGATCCACCACCAGTCATTCGGCAACGCGGTCATTGCGACGAGGAAACCCGCGACCTCGTCGAGCACGATGCCGGGATGGTCGTGTACCCCGAGTTCGCGCGCGGTGCGTCCGCAGGCCCAGACTCCCGCGGCGATGACGGCCGCGACCGCAAGCAGATAGATTGCGATCGGCTGAGCCGCAATGGCCAGATAGATCGGAATCGCGACGGCGGTGCCCGCGGTTCCCGGCGCCCGCGGTGCAAGGCCCGCACCTGCCCCGAATGCGATCCAGTGCAGCGCGGATCGGGGCCGGGGGAGTCGACTCGGGCGTTCGTTCTTCATTCGAGCGGAAAGTGCCGGTAGCCGGGCGGCGCCGTCGTCGTCGTACCGGCGATGCCGACAAGGCGCAGGCCGGGCCTTGTCTCGACGACCCCGATCTCGGTGATTGAATCGGGGGTTTCAAGGGCTCTGAGGCAATTCACGCGATCCGGCGCGACGGTGAACAGCAGCTCGTAGTCGTCACCGGCCGACAGTGCAAGCGCCCGCGCCGCCGTGTCGCCGGCCACGTCGAGCAGCGCCGGCGACAGGGGCACGAGGCTTGCGTCGATGCACGCGCCCGCACCGCTCGCCGCGAGCACATGGGCGAGGTCCTGGCACAGGCCGTCCGAGATGTCGATGGCGGCACTGGCGATACCGCGCAGCGCGACCCCGAGCGCCAGTCTGGGCGCGGGCCGCCGTAGCCGGGCTACGAGAGCGCCGGCACTCGCGGCCGGCCGCGCAGGATGCCTCCCGAGCGCGATCGCGAGCCCGCCGCCGGCGTCACCGAGCAGTCCGGATACGAAAATCCGATCGCCGGTGCG
>JAKZYK010000360.1:0-11858 GCA_047514485.1 Gammaproteobacteria bacterium | reverse complement strand
CGCCCGTTCCTGATCCGGGCGCGGCGAGAAGTCGCGATTGAAGTCGAGCCCAGTCTCTCCGATGGCGACGACTTCCGGCTCCGCGGCCAATCGTTCCAGAGCCGCCGCGCTCGACGCGCGCCACTCCCGCGCGTGGTGCGGGTGGACCCCCGCGGTGGAGAACAGCGTCCCCGGCGCGGTCCGGGCGACGCCGAGCGCGGTCACGCTCTCCGCCTCGCTCGCACCGGTGACCACGATCTGCGCAACCCCTGCATCGCGCGCTCGGGCGAGCACCTCCCCGCGGTCGCGATCGAACGACTTGTGGCCGAGATTCGCACCGATGTCGACGAGATTCACGTCATCCCTCAGGGATCGAGGCGTGGAGTGTAGCCCCGCGGAACTGAGGCGGCGCGGTCGCGCTCGAACGACTCGTGGCCCAGATTCGCACCGATATCGACAAGCTCGGCGCTGGCGCGTCTGGTCAGGCCGGTGCATGGAGTGCGGCCTCGAGGCGCCCCCGCGGCGGCGCGGCCGCACGAACCGGAGCCGGGAGGACATCCGTGACGCGATCGAATGACGGCCGCTCGCGAATCGCCGCCCGGCGTTGACCTCACCCCACCACGAGCGGCGCATCGGTTCCGAACCACGGCGAAAGGTTCTCCTGCCCGTCGTCGCGGATCAGATACATGTCCTGAAGATGAAACTCGTTCACGTGCGGTTCGAACGCGAGCACCATCCCGGCCTCGATGGGGGTGTCGCACGCCGGAACGAGGTAGGGGGCCTGCTGGTGCCACCACGCGCCCACGCTGTGCCCGGCGATGGCGACCCGTCCTCCGAGACCCGCCTCCGCGAACCCATCCTGCGCAAAGCGATGGACGTCACAGGCCCGGACCCCGGGACGCGCCTCGGCGATCGTCGCCCGATAGATGTCGCGCACCGTCTCGTAGCGCCGGAGGAGTTCGCTCGACGGCTCGCCGATGACGACGGTGCGCGACTGATGCCCGGGATATCCCCGGTACCACATGACATAGTCGTTGCGAATGACGTCGCCTTCACGGAACTCGAAGCCGCTCTCGCCACCGTACACCACCGTGTTGCGGCTCGAATTCAATATCCCGTGCGCCCAGTTCGCGCCTCTGAAGAGGCAGCCCGCGATGAGGCGGCCGTGGAGATCGCATTCCCTCTCGCCGGGGCGCACCGTCGGAAACACGTCGAGATACACCTCGTCGAGGATTCGGGCCGCCTCGCGGATCCGCTCGACTTCGCCCGGAGTCTTGATCCAGCGCACCTCCTCCATCATGCCGGCGCAATCGGCGATCTCCGCGGCGGGCAGCGCCGACTCGAGGACGGCCCAGTCCGCGGCGCTGACCACCGTCTTCTCGAATCCGACGCACTCGCCGGCGAGACCGAGATCGTGCAGGACCCTCGCCGCTCGTTCGTAGACCGACTCGCCGTAGTCGTCGAAGACGACAATATCCTCGATCCACGAGTCTCGGCGCGCGCGATCGACGGCAAAGCGATTGAGCACGAGAACCGGCGCTTGGGAGCGCGGCCAGACGATCAGCACGCCGCGCGGAGAATCGGAGAAATCGAGATGCCGCGCGAGGGTTCCCGCGTAGTCGAACCCCGCGAGATACGTGAAGTTCGTCCCCGAGCGCAGCACCACCGCGGACAGCCCGTCCCGGTCCATCAGCGCATGCAGGCGCTCAATGTTCGCAATGTTCGAGATGCTGGTATCGGCGTTCACGACAAGCTCTCCTCGATATCGGTCTCCGCCGCATCGGCGACACCCCGGCCAGCGGCACTTGCAACCCAGCCCTGCGCAGCCGGAACCAGGCTCTCCGGATACCCGCTACCCGCGTTCGCGGGCACAAGCTCCTCGGGAACGGCAGGGAGTGGCCACAGCGCATCCTCTGCCATTCCCGCCAACAGCCTGCCCTCGTGACGACGGAGGTGGGAATCCATCGGCCCGAGTGTGGCCGGAGAAGGACGAACAGCCGGCAGGGGCGAGTAGTTGCGATTCACGAACGGTTCTTCGTCACTTCGTTCAAGACCGACCGGAGAAGGGACTCCGGGACAGCCGTGTCACGGAGACTAACCCCGAAGACCGGAGTGACACCACATCGACTCCGCATCGTCTCTACGCCATCCGCCGGCGCCGGTCCAGCCAGCCGATCAGCCAGGTCGGCAGCAACGCGATCACGAAGACGAACGTCACGAGCAGGAATCCGTCCTGGTACGCGATCGTCGAAGCCTGGGCGGCGATCACCCGGCCGAGATACTCCAGGGCGACGAGCTCGTACGTCGATTCGGGCAGACCGCTCGGCGCGAGGAGATCGCCGGCGTGGCTCAGCATCTCGCGCATCGAGGCGTTGTCGGCGCTCTGCGTGGCGGCCATCGCATCGACGTGGAAATCCGTCCTCCGCTCCAGCAGCGCGACCAGGACGTTGATGCCGAGTGCTCCGCCAAGCTGGCGGCAGAAGTTGATCGCTCCGGAGCCTTGATTGAGCAGCCCCTCGGGAACGGCACTGATGGCCGTCGTGGTGAGCGGCGGGGTGATGCACCCCATCCCGACACGGCACACCACCGCGAACAGCATGACCTGGATGTACGGGGTGTTCACGTCCGCGCTCGCGAGCAGCAACGTTCCGTATATGAAGACCAGCAGCCCGGCAGTGATGATGCCGGCAGCCGGGATCTGATCCGATGCGCGTCCGACGAACGGCGTCAGCACCATCACGATGAGACCTGCCGGCAACAGCAGAAAGCCCGCCGCGGTCGGCGTGAGCCCCTGCACGAGCTGGCCGAAGACGGGAATCGCGTAGGTGATGGCGAAGTTTCCGGCGCCGTAGATGAACGTGAGGAGAACCGCGGCGGCGAAGCGTGGATTCGAGAACAGGGAGAAGTCGAGGATGGCGCGGTCCGAACGGAGCTGCGAGCGCACGAACAGCGCGCCGGCCGCGGCTCCGACGACGAAAGAACCGGCGACCAGATCCGATCCCCAGCCGTGACGCTGTCCGTTCGCGATGCCGGACATCACGCAGAAGATCGATACGCACAACAGTGCGTAGCCCACCCAGTCGAACGGCACGCGTTCGGTCGGATGCTCCTCCTCCGGCATGAAGAACACACCGAGCACCAGCGCTGCCGCAACGAACGGCAACGGTACGAGAAAGATGTAGCGCCACCCCAGTGCGTCGATGGTGAGACCGCCAACCACCGGGCCGAAACCAAGCGCGAGCGCAAGACCGCTGAGGTAGATGCCCGTCGCCATCCCGCGCCGTTCGGGGGGGAATACGCTCAGAATGGTGACCAGCACGAGCGGCTGGACGATTCCGGCCGAGAATCCCTGCATCACCCGCCCGAAGATGAGGAGGTCGATTGACGGGCTCGTGGCGCAGACGAGCCCGCCGGTCGCAAAGACCACGAGCACCGTCATGAACGCGATGCGCCGCCCGAGCAACCCGATGATCCATCGGCCCAGGAGCTGGCTCGCGGTCATGGTTGCCAGGTACGCGGTGGCGAGGAACTGCGCCATGCCCTGACCGACGCCGAACGTCCCCATCACATCCGGCACCGCCACGTTCACGATGGTTCCTGAGAGGACCATCGTGGACGACGCGACCATGCCGGTTCCGGTGATCAGCCACCGCCCGGCAGGCGTCGTGGTTTGCTCAGTGGACATGGTGCGCTTGGCCGGCGGGTCTCGCTCTCAACCGCGTACGTCGATGTGGACCTCGACCATCATCCCCGGCGCCAAGCGCTCGTGGGCCTGCTCGATCTCGATGCGCACCGGGAGCCGTTGGGTGATCTTGGTGAAATTTCCGCTCGGATTGGGGCTCGGGAGGAGCGCGAAGCTCCCGGTGGTCGCACTGCCGATGGTCCGGACCCGGCCGCGGAACACCTCTCCCGGATAGGCGTCGACCCGGACCTCCACCGGCTGGTCGACCGCGAGCTTGCGGATCTGTGTCTCCTTGACGTTCGCCTCGATCCATACGTGCTTCGGATCGTGCACGATCGCGAGGCGCTGGCCCGGGCGTACGTACTCGCCGACTTGAACGAAGGTCCGATCGACCACCCCGTCGATCGGGCTTCGGATGGTGCGGTCCGCAACATCGAGACGCTGCTGCTCGATGCGCCCGCGCAGCTCGGCTTCCCGGTGGCCGAGCTTGTCGACCTCACGGTCGAGCACGTCGAGGCGGGCGCGCTCGACCCGAGCCTCGGCCACCCTGGCCGCCGACTCCTCGAGCTCGGCCACCGCCATGCGGTGCTCGCCTTCGATCCGGCGCGCCGCCGCCCGCGTCTGCTCGATCTGCTGCACCGCGATGACACGCTTCTCATAGAGCGATTTCGCGCGGGCGAGCTCGGCCCGCGCGAGCTCGAGCTGCGGCTCCAGAGCTGCGACCGATTCTTGTGCGGCGCGATGGTTCGAGTACGCCGTCTGCAGCCGGCTCCTGGTCTGCTCGTCGATGAGATTGCGCTCGGCAGCAAGCCGTTCACGCTCGGCCCGCGCTGCGCCGAGCTGGGCTTCGAGCTGTTCGAGCAGCAGGCCCGACTCGCGGGCATCGATCCGCGCGATGATCTGATTGCCGGCCACACGATCGCCCGAAGTGGCCGCGAGCTCGACCAGCCGGCCCGCCACGCGGCCGCTCACGGTGACGAGATCGCCGGCCACCCGCGCGTCGGTCTCGTGCACGTGGGTGAAGCGCTGCTTGACCTCGGCAAGGCCGAACCATGCCCCGGCCACGACCATCGCGACCGCGACGAGCCCCTGAAGCAAGCGCCGGCGTGCCCGCGGCATCACTCCGATACCGGTCCAGGGCGAAGCGTGGGACGAGGGGAAGAGTGAGAATCAGGCAAACGGGGCATCCCTTGTCGTGCCGGCGGTCGAGGTGCGTGGTGCGTGGTCGCCGCAAAGCCGCTCCCCTGGACGCGGCATCAACCGCGGCTCCCGTCTACACCGCTTCGCTGACTTTCCCGCCCGCGAGGTCGGCCGCGAGCCGATCGGCGGATCGGGCGCCCGGGTCGCCGTAGCCTCCGCCGCCCGCCGTATTGACCTCCACCCTGTCCCCTGGCTGGAGCCGGACCAAGGTCTTCGAGGGGATGATCTCTTCCGCCCCGTTCGCGCGCCGGATAACCGAGTGTGCGCACGCCCCGGGGCCGCCGCCGGCCGCCCCCTGGGCCGGGCGTCGGTGGCGCTCGCCCCGGTGGGTGAAGACGACCTCGCCTGCCAGCACCTCGTACTCCCGACTGATGCCGAGGCCGCCCCGGAACTCGCCGCGCCCTCCCGAGTCGGGCCGCAGCTCCGACCGGTGAATTCGGATCGGCACGTCCATCTCGAGTGCCTCGACCGGCAGGTTCATGCAGTTCGAGGCGTCCGTCTCGATGACGTCCACCCCGTCTTTGCCCCGGCTCGCGCCGCTCCCCGACGCGATGAGCTCTCCAACCACATAGGGCGAGCCGTCCTCGCGCGCGCCCCCGAATGCGAGGACGTGCAAGGCAGCGGCCGCGTCGGCCGGGGCGTCCTCGGGCCGCGCTTGCCGCAGAGCGCCGATGATCGACCCCGCGATGCGCTTGATGGTGGAGGTGCGCGAGTTCACCGGGGCGGGCTCGCGCGGGTTCACGAGGCTCCCCTCCGGAAGGCGAAGCTCGACCGGCCGGAAACACCCCCCGTTGATCGGGATCGACGGGTCGGTCATGGCGAGCACTGCGAAATAGGCGCCGGCATACGCGCCTGAAGGCACGCAGTTGAAGGGACCCCGCACCTGTGGGCTCGTTCCTTCGAAATCGACCAGCACCCGGTCCCCCGCGATATCCACCGCGACCTCGATCCGGACCGGCACGTCGAGCACGACACCGTCGTTGTCGAGCCAGTCCACGTAGTGGTAGCGCCCATCCGGGATGCGCTCGATGGCACGCCGCGCGAGCCGCTCGGAGCGGGTCAGGAGCTCCTCCGCGATCGCTGGCAGGTGGTTCGCTCCGTAGCGCTCGGCGAGCTCGCCGACACGGCGCGCTCCGATCGAGCACGCCGCGACCTGGGCGTTGAGATCGCCCATGAACGTCTCGGGCACGCGCACGTTGAGGGTGAGCAGGTCGATCAGGGTCTGGTTGACCTCGCCGCCGTCCCGGTACTTGAGCGGCGGGATGCGGATCCCTTCCTGGTAGATCTCGGTTGCGTTCGTGGGGACCGAGCCCGGCGACATGCCGCCCACGTCCTGGTGGTGGGTCATTGCGGCGCTGAACGCGATGGGCCGCCCGCGGGAGAAGATCGGCATGACGAGCGCGATGTCCGGCAGGTGGGTCCCGCCGTGGTAGGGGTCGTTCATGATGTAGATGTCGCCCTCGCGCATGGTCCCCACCGGGAACTTCCGGATCATCGTGCGCACCACCGGGATGAGGGTCGCGAGGTGGATGGGAATGGCCGTCGCCTGGGCGAGGGTCTCCCCTTCGAGAGTGAACAGGCTGGCGGATGCGTCGAGCCCTTCCTTGACGATGGGAGAGAACGAGCTCCGCACCAGGGTGGACTGCATCTCGTTCGCGATGCCGTCGAGCTTGTTGCGCACGACCTCCAGCGTGATCGGGTCGGCGGCGGGGTTTGTCGTTGACGTCATGGTCTCTCCCGCTCTTCTTCTCTACGAGCTCGATCTCGCTTGCCGGCATCTATCCACCATCGGGCTCGCCGGCCTCGATCCATTTCCGATATGCGGCGATGGCGTCGTCACCCGGGGGATAGAGTCCGAGAACACTCGCTCCCGCCTTGACCCGTTGCTGAACGAACCGTTCGAAGCGCTCCTGCTCGATGCCCGCCTCCGCGACGGATGCGACCATCTCGATCGGTACGACGACCGCACCATCGTTGTCGCAGACCATCATGTCGCCCGGTCGGACGGCGACCCCGCCACAGCCGATGACCTCGCCGAAGCCCGCGAACGCGAGTCCCACGATGCTCGGCGGAGCGGCGACTCCCGCGCTCAGCACCGGCAGACCGACGGTCCGGATCTCGTCCGCGTCGCGTACCGGTGCGTCGGTGATGGCGGCCACTACTCCCTTGCGGGCGAGGCGCGCGACGAGGATGTCACCCAAGGTGGCCCCGAGCGGATTGCCACACCCGTCGATCACGACCACCGATCCGGCCGGCGCCGCCTCGATCGCGTCGCGAAAGGAGGGGGTTCGCGCATAGCTCTCGGGGCCGGAGAGGTCTTCGCGCCCCGGCACGAAGCGGATGGTGAACGCCGGACCGGCGACGCGCTGCGCAATCGGTGCGAGAGGCACGGGGCCACGAAGCCAGCTCGTGCGCATCCCCTGCTTGATGAGGACCATGGTAAGGGTCGCGGTGCTCACTTGGCGCAGGCGATCGACGACCTCGGAGTCGAGCGCAGGCGAGGCGGACAAGTCGCTCATCAGGGGCTCCCCCATGCGTTGCGAGACTCGCGGCACGATACCGGCACCTCTGAAGGCTCACAACGGGATCAGACCGTGCGGCCGAGGAGCGCCACCAAGGCTGAGAAGATCTGGTTCCATGACGCCCCGCGCCGTTCGGGGCGGATCTTCTACATGGTCGTCCGGCGAGGGCGTCCGCCTCGCTGTCAGTCCAACTAGTCGGCCTCCCGCGCCTTCGCAATTGCCACGTCCGGGCGTCGACTCAACTTTGGTAGTCGATCTCGCCGCTGCGTTCGAGCTGGCGCTTCAGGGCGTCGAAGTGGTGCTCGGAGTTCGACCGGTTGCCGTAGCGCGGACCCGTCTTGAACAGCGCGATGGTCTCCTCGACCACCTCCTCGGGGAGCAGATGCAAGGGCTTCCCGGTCCACATCGCATAGAGCTGCACCTGGGCCGCCCGCTCGATGTAGTACAGGCGATCGTAGGCTTCCGCCACCGTTCGCCCCACCGTCATCACGCCATGATTGGCCATGATGAGGATGGTCTTGTCGCCCAGCACCCCGGCGAGGCGTTCCCCCTCCTTCGGATCGAAGGCGGGACCGGCATATTCCATGTCGTAGGCGGTCTGCATCATCATGCCGACCTCCGTCTGGCCGATCGGCAGGATGCGCGGGTCCTCAAGCCGTGCGAGAGCGCTCGCGAAAGGCATGTGGGTGTGCATCACGCAGGCCGCATCCGGGATCAGCCGGTGGATGGGAGCGTGTATGCAATAGCACGACAGCTCCATCTCCCCCTCGCCCGCGCGGCGGGTGCCGTCGAACCCGATCTCCATGAACGAGGCCGCGGTCACCTCCGACCAGTGCAGGCCGAACGGGATCTGCAGGTAGCGGTCCCCACTGTCCGGCACGGTGAGCGTGAGGTGGTTGAAGATGCCCTCGTGAAAACCGTGCATCACGGAGATCCGGTGGGCCGCGGCCAGATCGACCCGCGCCTGCCACTCGACCGTGGTGTATTGGGGCTCCCGTTTCGGCAGGGTTGTCACCGCCATCTCGCACTCCTTCTTTTCGCATGGTGGACGTTCGCCGCGAGCGGGCGGCAAAGCTCCGCGCGGCCGGTGCGGCGATTATGCGCCATCCAGGCCTCCGAGTGACGGGGTCCAGCTCTGGTCGTGGCGTTGCCGGCGAGCTGCGAGAGCGCGGCGCTTCGAATCGGGATATCCAATATGCACGAGGCGCCCTCGGCCGGGATGCGGCCGGGCAACGCCCGGTGCAGACATCCGAGCACCAGCTCTCAATTCGCTGGATTCGCAAGCGGGCATCGAGAACATGAATTTCATGTTTGGCCTTGACCGCACTGCTGGATTGACGCGCCGCGGACTGCGCCCGAACTAGCTCGAGGAATCGACCTCGACTTTGATACGTTCGATTTTTAGCTCAGCACCGGGTAGCCGAACTGCTGCGCAAACGACTTCCAGTCCGTGATGCGTGAGTACTCCGACAGCGAAAGTTCCTCGAGGCTCTTCAGATACAGGCCCCGGCGCACATCGACGAGTGACGGATCGGCGAATGCGCTGAACAAACCCGCGCGAAGTCGCCGGATTGTGTCCTCATCCACACTCGTGCGGGTAACGTATGGAATCGCTGGTGCTGAATAAGTGAGACCGAGCCGGCGGGTGCCGGCAAGGGCTACTGGACGGTAACACTCGATGAGCGCGTAAGTGACACAATCGATCGAGGTCACGTCGGCCTCCTTGCTGCGCAACATATCTATGCTGGCAGCGTGACCGCCACTCACCTTTACGTCAGAGAAAAACTTACCGTCACGATTCTTCGGCGCAACCAGGGCGCGCAGTGAATTCATGCCCGAGTGCGATTCCCAACCATTGATCACACAAACGGCGCCGGCCATGTCGAGCACGTCGTCGACCAGCACATGGTCGGCAACCAGGACTGCGCTGGAGTAATCGCTTCCCTCACAACCGGGCGCGCCGTAGTGCGGTGTCGCGACCGGAAGGAACCGATCTGCGTACCGCTCGAGTAGATCAAATCCACAACATTGGCTCAGCAACAGATCGGGATTGTTCCACAGATCGAAAACGGCAGCGTGACTTACCCGGCGGGGGAGACCCGAGAACCCTTCCCGCTGCAGATGCAGCCGCAGACCCTGCCAGAACGCCTCAATAAGATCCCGCGTCTCGGGTAGATCGTACATCGGCATGCTGACAGTGGACATGGATTCAGGCTACACCAATCTTCCTTCGAAAACAGGCTGCCGACAGGCGCGGGGCAGGACAATTTCACGCTACGGTTCCACCCCCGGGTAGGTCGGACTAGCGTAGCGCAATCCGACAGGGGCGCCTCCGTGCGATGTCGGGTTACGCCTTCGGCTAACCCGACCTACAGCGTGAAATGGCCCTGAGGCGCGGGGCATGCCACGGCGCTATCGCACAGGCTTTCCGGTACGCTGGTTGGTCTCCCGATTCTCAGCGTGGAACGATGGCGCGTTGGACCCGAGTTTGACAGCACATAGATACGTAGTCTGGATCTCCGTAAGCAGATCAATCCGTTATGCGTATTCCCGCGAATACCCATGTCACCAGGCCCTCAGCCCAGCTTCAGAATCGTCTCAGGGGGTTAATCTGTAGGGATTTCAGATGCGTAGACGCACTCGGTCGCGGACTCGCGAGTCCGGCGATTTGCTGGGGGCTGGGGATATGGACGGCAGTCGGATGCGTCCTTTCGGCGCCGGCGCTGGTGCAGCAACCGGGATCAGGTGTCGAGGGAAGGTGGGCCGGGTCCGTGGTCCTGCCGACGGGCGAGCTTCCGTTCTCGGTCACCTTCGAGAGGGCCGACGGGGCGCTCTCGGCCACGATGGACATCCCCGCGCAGTCTGTGCTCGATCTGCTGCTCACGGCGGTCTCCTACGCGGACGGCCGCGTGCATTTCGAGTTGCACGCTCCCATCGGACTCGCCGTATGGGACGGCGCGCACGAGGGCGACACGATCGAAGGCGAGTTCACGCAGGGGGCCGCCCGTGGGACGTTTTCCGTCGAGCGCGCCGCAGTGGTCGAGCCGGAGTCCGACGAGCCCATACCGTACCGCGAGAAGGAGGTCTCCTTCGAGACCGGCGACGTGCACCTCGAAGGCACCCTGACCCTCCCCGAGGGAACGGGGCCATTCCCGGCGGTGGTCATGATCACGGGGTCGGGACCGCAGAACCGGGACGAGGAACTGCTCGGTTTCCCCGTCTTCCGGGTCATTGCCGACCATCTCACACGGCGGGGGATCGCGGTCCTCCGCTACGACGACCGCGGCGTCGGCGGCTCCACTGGCAGCGTCGCCCGGTCCACGACGTCCGACTTCGCGGACGACGCGCTGGCCGGGATCGCGTGGCTGTTGGAGCGTGTGAACATCGATCCTGGTCGCATCGGCCTCGTCGGGCACAGCGAGGGCGCCGCCGTAGCGTCCCTCGCGGCCTCCCGCTCGGACGCGGTCAGGTTCGCCGTGCTGCTGGCCGGCACGAGTGTGCCCGGCGCCGAGGTCATGTACGAGCAGTCCGCGGCCATCGCGCGGGCCGCCGGCGCGAGCGAGGAGCAGATCGCGTGGACCGCCGACTTCCAGCCCCGGCTGTTCGCGGCCATGGAGGCGAGCGAGGATCTGGAGCCCTACCGCGAGGAACTCGGGGTGGCGATCCGCAACGGGCTCGACCGCCTCTCCGAGGCGCAGCGCGCGCCGATATCCGATGTGGACGGCTACGTGCAGACCCAGATCGATCAGCAGATCAACGCGCTTCAGGCCCCCTGGTTCAGGCACTTCCTCAGCTTCGATCCGGCCGAAGCGCTCCGCCAGACCCGGGTGCCCGTGCTGGCACTGTTCGGCGGGCTCGACCTGCAGGTGATCGCCGTCCAGAACCGAGGACCGATGGCCGAGGCGCTGTTGGACAATCCGGACGTGACGATCGAGGTGTTGCCGCGCGCCAACCACCTCTTCCAGGCCGCGACGACCGGGTCGCCGGCGGAGTACGCGATGCTCGAGAAGACCTTCGTGGACGGCTTTCTCGACACGATCTCGAACTGGATCCTCACCCGCTGCGGCGGTTGAAGACGTGCCTCAGGATGCTCGGGCGCTTTGCCGAGGACGTGATACTGCCGCCACAGATAGCCACGCCGCCGCAAGAGCACGGGGCGCTACGCGCCGCGCTCGCGATTGCGCGGGGGATCCGGAGCCGTGAGCGCGGAGCCGTCACTGACGACGCAATGGCTCGGACAGATACCAAGTCCGTTTCGAGAACCGCGCCAGAAGTTGACGCTCCACCCGGCCCCGGTCGGGAGCCTCCAGGCCGGAGACGATGCACAGCAGGGTGAACTTTGGCGGCAGGAAATCGAGGAACACGTCGATCGGATCGAACTTCAAATAGTCTGCCGACTGTCAATCCCGGGCGGGTCACAAGGAATCGGCGCCGCTATCGAAGCCCCTCGACAACACCCGCGAGCATCTCGATAC
>JAKZYK010000359.1:0-2662 GCA_047514485.1 Gammaproteobacteria bacterium | reverse complement strand
GTGCAGATGCCGATCATTCCCTGGGTCGGCGATCTCATCCGCCGCACTCCCGGCACTATCTCGCTGGGGCAGGGGGTCGTGGACTATGCGCCGCCCGCCGCCGCCCACGAAGCGCTCATCCGTTTCTGCGCGGAGCCCGTGCGGCACAAGTACCAGCACGAGCTCGGCATTCCGGAGCTTCGCGAACGCATCGCGACCCGACTCGCGGCCGAGAACGGCATCGACGCGGACCGGTTCTCGCTGATGGTGACGGCCGGCGGGAACATGGCATTTCTCACCGCGCTGCTCGCGATCTGCGACCAGGGCGACGAGGTCGTGCTCGTCAAGCCTTATTTCTTCAACCACGAGATGGCGGTGCGCATTATCGGGTGCCGGCCGGTGGTAGTTGCGGCGGACGAACGCTATCAGCTCGATCTCGCCTCGATCGAGGCGGCCATCGGTCCGCGCACCCGCGCCGTCGTCACCGTATCGCCCAACAATCCGAGCGGGGCGGTGTATTCGGAATCCGACCTGCGCGCGGTGAATGCGCTGTGCACGGACCGGGGCCTGTATCACATCAGCGACGAAGTCTACGAGTACTTTCTGTTCGACGGCGCGCGTCACTTCTCCCCCGGCGCGATCGCGGGCGCAGAAACGCACACCGTGTGCATCTACTCGCTCAGCAAGTCATATGGATTTGCCAGTTGGCGGGTCGGTTACATGCTGTTTCCCTCATCCCTCCTCGAAGCGGTCAAGAAGATCCAGGACACCAACGTCATCTGTGCGCCCGTGGTCTCGCAGTTCGCGGCGGTCGGAGTGCTCGAAACAGGGCGGCAGTGGGTGGAGGAGCGGATCGAGTCCATCGCGGCGGTGCGCCGCATCGCCCTCGACGCGTTGTCGAGTCTCGGAGAGCGGGTGACGGTACCGCGAGCGGACGGGGCGTTCTATTTCCTCGTCCGGGTGCATCGGGGCGAGGATTCGGTGGAGCTCGTCGAGCGCCTGATCCGCAAGCATCGAATCGCGGTGATTCCGGGCACGGCGTTCGGGATGGACGATGGATGCTACCTGCGCATCGGCTACGGAGCGGTGAACGCGGCGGCGATGGAGGAGGGGATGGAGCGGCTCGTGGCCGGGATCTCGGCGCTCGATCACGGATGACGTTGCCCGCTGAACGAGAGCTGTCGCCACGCTTCGTAGCAGGCGACGGCGACCGCGTTCGACAGATTCATGCTGCGGCTGGCCGGCCGCATCGGGATCCTGAGCCGATGCTCGCGGGGGTAGCGTGCGAGCACCGCGTCCGGGAGCCCGCGCGTCTCCGGGCCGAACAGCAGCGCATCCCCCTCCCCGAAAGAGACGTCGCAATACCGCCTTTCGCCCCGGGTCGAGAAGGCGAACGTTCGTTGGGGGGAGTGTGCGGCGTTGAAAGCGTCGAGCGATGGGTGCTCGCGCACTGTCGTCCATTCATGGTAGTCGAGGCCGGCGCGCCGCAGGCGCGGCTCGTCGAGCTCGAACCCCAGCGGCCTCACGAGGTGCAGCACGCAACCGGTGTTGGCGCAGAGCCGTATAATGTTTCCCGTGTTCGGGGGGATTTCCGGCTGATAGAGGACGACGTGGAACATGACCGTGGATCCGCGTGACCGGCGGCGACTCGAGGTCGAGTTCTGCGGAATGCCGTTCAACACCCCGCTCGTGCTGCTCTCGGGCTGTGTGGGGTTCGGCGAGGAGTATACGCGGGTCGAAGGGTTCTCGAATCGCGACGCCGGCGCGGTCTGTCTGAAGGGGACCACGCTCGAGCCGACCCTCGGCAACGCGCCCCACCGGGTGTGGGAGACGCCGGCGGGGATGCTCAACTCGATCGGGTTGCAGAATCCCGGCTCGCGGGCGGTCATCGACGACATCCTGCCTTCGCTCGATTTCGGCGAGACGCGGTTCTTCGCCAACCTGTCGGGGTTCACCGTCGAGGAGTACGCCGAGCTCGCACGACGGTTCGACGATTCCCCCATCGACGCGATGGAGATCAACATCTCGTGCCCGAACGTGCGCGAGGGCGGAGTCGCGTTCGGCAACGATCCCGGCATGTCGTACCGCGTCGTCGCCGCATGCCGGGCCGCGACCGCCAAGCCGCTGGTCACCAAGCTCTCGCCGAATCAGACCGATATCGCGGAGAACGCGCGCCGCTGCATCGAAGCAGGCACCGACGCGCTCGCGGTCGTGAACACGTTCGTGGGAATGGCGATCGACCCGCGGACCCGGCGCCCGGTGCTTGGCAACGATCTGGGCGGTCTGTCCGGACCGGCGATCAAGCCGATGGCGTTGCTCAAGGTGCATCAGGTCTATCAGGTGGCCCGCGAGCACGGCGTCCCGATCGTCGGTCAGGGCGGGATCGCGTGCGCCGAGGACGCGCTGGAGTTCATGATCGCGGGGGCGAGCGCGGTCGGTGTCGGCACCGCACTGTTCTACGATCCGCTGGTGTGCGTGCGAATCAACGAGGGGCTCGCGAGCTATGCGCGCGAGCACAATCTCGACTGCGTCTCGCGTCTCGTCGGTACCCTGGAGCTCAATTCGGACTCCGGTACATGGTAGCCGGCGGGGCGCCGGACACCGATGGAAATGCCCGCCGGTCGGAACGGATTCGCCGGGCGGGACCGGCCGGCGCCCTGCGCCGGTCCGCGCTGCTTCACCC
>JAKZYK010000358.1:0-9688 GCA_047514485.1 Gammaproteobacteria bacterium | reverse complement strand
GTAGTGCGATGACGAAGGGCCGAATTGGAATCACACCGAACCGGAGTGCAACCGTTGCCGCTTTGCTCAGCTTCGGGCTGACCGGCCTTCATCGGCTGCGGCGCAGCGGCGCGCGACGCCTACGGGCACGGGACATCCCCGCGCTGCTCGAACAACAGGACATCCTCGTGCTCGATATCGAAACCACAGGGATCGGCCCATACGCGGAAGCGATCGAGATCGTCGCCATCGACACGACGGGGGCGCTGCGCCTGAGCGCGCTCTCCACACCGGTCGGCCGGATTTCACGCCGTTCGTGTGAGATGCACGGTCTCGGGAAAGATCTGTTGCACGCGATGGGGGCACAGCCGTGGCCCGAGCTGCATGCTGAAGTCCTCTCGGTGCTGCACAACGCCGGGCAGGTGCTGGCTTGGAGGGCCGACTGCGACGCCCGATTCCTTGAGCAGACCGCAGCGCGACACGGCTTGGCGGTGCCACCGGCGCAGTGGGCGGACGTTCACCCCGCCTATGTCGACGCCCGTCCCGGCGGGGCGCACGGCCTCGCCGCAGCGATGGGGCGGGAAACGCTCGAGTGGGTGGGAGAGCACCACCGCGCCGAAGCCGACTGCCGTGCGGTACTCGGCGTCATGCGCGCAATAGCGCGATGAGCGTGCGCGGTACCTCGAAATGCGCATTCAGATTCCCTCCGACCTTCACGTCGAGTTCGACGGGAACACCATCCCCCCACTCGCCGCCGGCGCCAAGCTCGTCATCCTCGCCGGTGACCTCGCCCCGGTGCACACCCACAGGGTCGGCGACATCGCCAGGCGCTGGGCCGGTGCAGAGCACCTCCTCTACGTGCCCGGGAACCACGAGTATACGGGTGCGACATCGAGGCGGGGCGGCGCGAGCTCGCCCGACAGTGCGTCGAGCACGGCATCACCCTCCTCGGCCGGAGCGCAGTCACCATCGAGAACGTGCGGTTCATCGGTGCGACGCTCTGGACGGACTTCCGGCTCGGGAGAATCGCGGGAGAGTCGTGGGCGCACCACGAGGTGGGTCGGGCCGCCCCGGACTTCACCGGCGCCATCCGCGACAACAACGCCCCCGACGGGCTCTTCACCACGCAGGAGAGCGCACGGCGGCATGCGCAAGACCGTGCCTTCATCGAGGGCGAGCTCGCCACGACCCGCGAGGACGGCCTGACGCCGGTGGTCATCACCCACCACGCGCCGAGCCCGCGGTGCATCCGTCCCTGGTACGAGAAGAGCCCCTGGAACCCCGGCTTCGCGTCGGACCTCGATGCGCTCATCGAGAAGTACCAACCGGCGCTGTGGGTCCACGGGCACATGCACGACCCCGTCGACGAATGGGTCCGAGCGACCCGCATCATCGCCAATCCGCATGGATACAGCCGCGTCGAGGGCCACACGTTCAATCCTGCGTTCGTCGTGAACGTTCCGTCGGGAGGGCAAGCAGAGCGGTAGACGCGACACTCCAAAACTCTGGGCATCGAGGGTTTCGAGCACCAGCTCGACGGTGCATCGCACCGCGGCGCCGCGGAGGACCAAAGGGAACAACAATGACCGTACGGCAAGAGCCCGAGCGTGCCTTCGCCCGCGTGCAACGCAACGTCACCGCAGGACGCGACTTCGTGGTCGGCGACGTCCACGGAGAGTTCGACACACTCGAAGCGATGCTCGCGAGCGTCGGCTTCCTCCCCGGGCGCGACCGCCTCTTCGCCCTCGGCGACCTTGTCGATCGCGGACCGCGAAGCGCCGACGCCCTGGCCTGGATGAAAAGCGCACGCATCGAACTCAGCGTGCGAGGGAATCACGAGCAGATGCTGCTCGATCGGATCGAGGCCGCAGAGAGCGACCGAGAGGGGCAAACGCCACGCACGGCCCACCCGCTGGGGATAGCGCACCCGTGGTTCGCGCGCAACGTCGAGCGCTCGAGCTGGGCGAAATGGAAGGCAATGATCCGCTCAATGCCGTTCGCGGCCACGGTAAACACGCGAACCGGTCCGATCGGGCTGGTGCACGCAAGCCCGACCTCGCAGTGCTGGGAGGACATGCTCGCGAAGCTCGTGGAAGGTGACAGCGATACCATCTGGATGGCGCTCACGAGCACCGCCCAGACACGCAACGACGCGCGGCGCGCCGAGCAGGAAGGAGTGCCCCTTGGCGGACGCATCGAGGGCGTGCGCGCCGTGCTGACCGGGCACGCCATCGTCAACGAGGTCACCACGACAGGAAATGTCTGGCACATCGACACCGGCGCCGGGTTCCGCAACGGGCGGCTCACCCTCGCCCGAATCGACACCGATCCGATCGAAACCCTGACCGTGGCGATTGCACCGGGGCGGTAAGGCCCACCGGGACATGCGTTCCAGAACCAACATGCCACCATCGGCGAGTAGCCGCGCATGCGCATCCAAATCGTCTCCGAGCTGCACCTCGAGTTCGGGAACCCCATCCCCGAACTCGCGCCCGGCACCGACGCCCTGGTAGATCACCGCACAGGGGTAGCGGCAAGCGTCCCCAAGCGCTGGGCGTGGAGGCCTTCGAGCACCTGCTCGTCGGGCACGGAAGTGGACTGGAAACATGGTGGAACTGGCGCAGGGTTATGGGTCAATGGCTGGCAAAATTACGGGTAAATCGACACAGAGCCTCCAGGAGCGTCGCTCGCGGCCAGCGCCCCACCGTGCCCCCGGCGCCGTTCGGGCGCCCACAAGCGGCGCACAGAGCGTGCGGGTCGGTACACTCTCGTCACCGACACCCGCGCTAGTTGACCCCCCAAAGGCCATCACGTGAGCTTCCTGACATGAACCAGTACAAGCACATGGTGTGGCCCGAAGAGGGCCTCATCAGCCATCCGGCAAACCAAGCAGGGCGAGACTTCGTCGCCGACGACATCCACGGGCACTTCGACACCCTTGAGCACGCGCTCGCGAAGCTCGAATTCGACCCCGGCCGCGACCGGCTGTTCAGCGCCGGCGACCTCATCGACCACGGACCGCGCAGCGCCGACGCACTCGAGTGGCTCGCGAGCGGGCGAATCCTCGCGGTGCGGGGCAATCACGAACAGATGCTGGTCGAGTGCCTGATCTTCGAGAACGGCTATCTGAGGAAATCGGGAGTCGGAGCAACCTGGCTCGACTGCGGCGGCGGCTGGTGGTGGGGCCTCGACGACACCGACGAGGACGGAGCTCCGCCGCGCCGCGAGGTCGACCAAGACCGACGGCGCGACGACTGGCTCGGCGCGATGCGCCAAGTGCCGTACCCGCGCCGAATCGACACCGCAGCCGGCCCGGTCGGCATCGCCCACACCATGCCGATTTACTACGGCGACTGGCGCGAAGTGGATGAGATCATGACCGACCGCGCAAGACTCGCCCGCGAAACCCGGTTTCCCCGCATCGAAAGTGCGCCGAGTGGAGTGCTCTGGGACCGGCCTGACATCGAGCGCGAGAGGCGCGACGCGCCGGACCTGCCCCGCGCAATGGCGCAGATCACAGTCGTCATCACCGGACATACGCCGCACCTGCACCCGCGGTGGACGAGGAAGAACGTCGTCTGCATCGACACCGGCGTCCACGTGCCGGAGTACGGGCACCTCACCCTCGCTGAGATTCACACCGGCGAACCGGAGCTTCACCGCTTCGCAACACAGAAACCAGGGCCTTGAGACAGCAAGTCGTCTCCGACCTCCACCTCGAGCACGGCGCCAGCCCGCCGGCGCTCGCCGCCGGCGCCGACATGCTCATCATCGCAGGCGACATCGGAGAGGCCCGCTCCCCCCCGCCGTGCGTGCGCCCCTCAGAGGCCGTCAGGCTATAATGAACGCGTCGGCGCCGAGGCGCTCGGCACCGCAGACCAGGCCCCTGCGTTCGAACACGGTCCCGGCGACCGTCAGCCCGGCCCGACGCCACAGGCAGCGCGGGGTCACCTGGTCTGCACACCGCACCTCACGATGTCACGCAGAACCGACCCAGGGCGAGGACCGCTTCCCTGCGCCTGGTCCAATGCACCGCCGCACACTGAAAGCACTCCTCGCCGCGTATCGCGGGCGATGGCCGCAAGAGTCGGCGACCGTCGCAGGCTTCGATGCCTTCGTCGACGCGCACCCCGACTGTTTCGACCGTTCCTGCCGGGTCGGCCACGTCACGGGCTCAGCGTGGATCGTGGACACGGCGGGCGACCGCGTGCTCCTTGCGCACCATCGTAAGCTCGGACGCTGGCTGCAGCCCGGTGGTCACAGCGACGGAAACCCCAATACCCTTGCGGTCGCACTGCGCGAAGCGCGCGAGGAGTCCGGACTCGACGTGCGGGCGCTCGACGACGCCATCTTCGACATCGATGTGCACGGGATTCCGGCCCGTGGCCGCGAGGCAGCCCACTTGCACTTCGACGTGCGCTTCCTCGTGCAGGCCGAGCACGACCGATTCAGGGTCAGTGAAGAATCCCATGCCCTCGCGTGGGTCCCGGCCGAAGGGGTCTGCGCCCTAACCGACGAGGAATCGGTGCTGCGCATGGCGCGCAAGTGGGTGGTGCGTCGAGGCAACCGCGACAGCTGGATCGAACCATCCCCGACCGCGTAGGCGAGGACCAGCTTGCGGTCGCGGCCAAAGGACGAATTCTGCTCAGGCTGATGGCTTCTTGCGTCTTCGTTTGATGAGACCAAGGCGCTCCAAGTCATCTTCGCTCCATCCGATCGTACGAAGACTACCAGGAGCGGAAGAAAACCAACCTCCCGCTCACCCTCGGAACGATGGGGCCGACAGCGGTGCTGATGTTGCCCGAGGCTTGGCGCACGGAACTCCTCAAGACGGTCGCCACCACGCAGCGCGAAGGTTTCGCACTGCAGGTGGAGCAGGGATCTATCGCTCGCACGGGAGAGCGCGAAGAGAACGAAACGCTGCAGTAGCTGCGCAAGCGGGTGCCGACGGACAGGACGCAACGCCCGACCCCATCTCGAGGAACGCTCAGTGCCGCCCTCATAGGCGACCACGACGGACAGTACCTGATGCCCCCCGGGTGCGCCGGCGCTCCCAAGGGCGCGCAGACGACCCCTCAGGCGCGACCCCTGGGACCAGAGCGCCACCCTGCCCCGCAGCTTCACCCCGAGGCAACCGTGAGGGGCTCGATCAGCGAAGGTTCGCTTCGCGACCGGCACGGGGGCACCCAGGTCATCCATGAGCCAAGTGAGGGATCGAAAAAATGTTCAGCAAAGCGGTTCCCATCGCCGCCGGCTTCACCCGGCCGGTGGTCATCTCCAGCCGCACGACGCAAGGCGCGTGCGCCGGCACCATCGGGGCGTACGTGGTGATCAACCGCGAGGGATGGATTCTCACCGCCGGACACCTGCTCGACATCGTGCGCGCGCAGCAGGACAGCGCCCGGCGCCATGCCGGCTACCAGGGCAACGTCGTCGAATTCCACCGCGACACCGCCGCCGACAAGCGCTATCGCAAGAAAGGGGTACGCTCCTTCCACAAACCGGGCGCATCTTCGGTACGCAACCACTCGGTGGGGGGGGTGGACGGCATGCGCCTGGTCGAGGCCCGGGTGGTGCCGGCGGCCGACCTCGCGCTCGGGCGTCTCGAGCCGTTCGATCCCGGCTGCGTCGCGCACTACCCAGTATGGAAGGACCCTTCGCGGGACTTCGCGCCGGGGCGGAGCCTGTGCAAGCTCGGCTTCCCCCTGTACCGCATCGTGCCGATCTACGACGAGAAGGCGAACACATTCACCTTGCCCGAGGGCTCGGTACCGCTGCCGCTGTTTCCCCTGGAGGGGATGTTCACCCGCGTGTTCAACGCACGGGCGCCGGGGAGCGGGGACGGCGAGCCGAGCGCCTTCATCGAGACCTCGACGCCCAGCCTCGTCGGACAGATGGGCGGTCCGGTCTTCGATGCGAATGGCGTGGTGTGGGGGATCCAGTCGCACACGATGCACCATGCGCTCGGGTTCCGCCCGCCAGTACCGGGCGGGGCGGCGGGCGAGGTCGAGCACCAGTTCCTCAACACCGGACTCGCCGTGCACGCGGCGGTCATCCGGCGCTTCCTCGACGCCGAGGGGATCGCGTACGCGAGCGAAAGGTAGGCTGTTGAACCGAAACAACGTGAGAGGGAGCATGGACAAAGAGAAGACTCCAGGTCGCCGCGCCGCACCCGGCGCCGCAGCTGGCGAACCCCGGTGGGCAAGAGCCGAGCGAGTCGGCGAGGGCATAGCGCCAACCCCACCCGATATCGACGAACTGCAGACGATCTGCGAGATGCTGGTCCCCTGGCACGCGATGCGCACAGGGGTCGCAGGCGTTGCGCGAGAAGCGGCCCCGGCCGACGCCTCGATGCACAGGCAATGGGCTCAAGCGATTGAGCAAGGGGAGCTCGACGGGCAAGCGCTCGAGACAATCGCCGAACACAAGGAAAAATTCATGGGAGTGCCCGGCGAAACGCCCGGCGCAGCGATCATCACTCTCGAGCAGTGCAGCACAAGCGACCGGCGCACGCTGGCGCTCGTCATCGAGCAGGTCGCGCAGGGCCAGCCCGTGGACCCGGACAGCGAGATGTTCGAAACCGTGGTGCGAGGCACATGGGGGATGCGCGCAAGCATGCTCGCGCGCAGCGGGCGCCGCAGCCAAGGCGCACTCCGTGCACTGGTCGAGGCCATCGAACGCGCGTGGTCAACCGAGCTGTGGAACGATCGACTCGTTCGATGGAGCGCGGTGCACTACCTCGAAGCGATCGAGGCGATCGGCGCCAGCGACCGGATCGGAGCGCGCGAGACGCTCGATCGCGTCGGAGACGGGCCGCGCCAGAGCTGGACCGGACCGCTGCACATCGACGCGCTCGGTATCCTCGCAGGGCTCTACCACCGCTGCATGGGCAAGGGGGAGACGGCAGCAGAGGCCGAGAGCAGAACGGGCTGCGGTTTCGGCACCGATGCGAAGGAAGGTCGCGCGCTGTGGAGCGGATGGGTCGAACAGTGGACGCACGGCATCGTCGCCGACGTCCCGCCCAGCGCTCGAGAGGCCGCGCAAGTCTGGAACGCATGCCCGCAGCTGCCGGGCGAACCCGCCAAGGCGGCGGACGCGACGTTCACGACATGGGTGCGCGGCGATCCGGAATGGGCAGGGACGATGGGCCGCAACATCGAGCAAGCCGTCGACAACCCGGCATGGGACCCTGCGGCGGGTGGAAACCAGCAGTGGCCGCAAATACTGGCCACGGTGCTGTACAAGCGCGTGTGGGCGCTCGCGGGCGACCTCCCGGGGGGCACGCCCGAATACAGCGCAATCAGCCTTGGCGCCGAATGCGCCGCGCGCGGAGTCAAAGGCGCGAAAGTCTGGATCGAGGCTGCGCGAAGCGCCGCCGAAACCATCGAGCGCACCACTTCGGTCCCGATGCTGAGAATCGCGAACGCGAGCACGCTCGCAGGACTCGCGCACGGCGCAAAGCAATGGGAAGCGCTGTGCGTGCAGCTCGATCGCGCAGCCGCCCTGTACATGGAGGCAAGCGCCGAACAGGTGATACAGGACCAGCTGAAAAACGCCGAAGTGTCAGAAAGGATGAGCGATGCGCTGATGGAGCAGAGCGAGCTGATCCACACCGCGATCAGGATGAACGAGTCGCACGGCGATGACGAAAGCGAGAGCGAAACGCAAGACGCGCTCGAGGACCACATCTGCGAACGAAGATGGGTGAGCGCGGTCGAGGTCGCGCAACGTGCGGCACCGCGCTGGCCGCAGAGCACCGAGATCGCCGTCGCGAGAGTCGCCGCACTCGCGGGCACGGGCTTGAGGCTCGCGGCGGCCGAAGCGTTCGCCGCGCTCGACGCATTGGACCAGGCGAGCCTGGAAGACATTGTCGAGGCGGGCGCCGCGATCGAAGGTCAGGCGCGGGAGAGCCAGGACGAGGAGGCGATGGTCGCTGCGCTGAAGAGCCACGGGGTCGAAGTCCCCGACGCAGCGCTCACGCACTGCGCAACGGGCGCTGCGCACCGACGCATCGATGAGACCCCCATCGCGCACTTGAGCGCAGCGCGCTGGGCAGACGCCATGAACCGGGCCGGGATGCACCTCGGCGACCGGCTGGCGCGCCGGTGTTGCGATCGCATCCTGCGACACCCCGAGCCCGATGTGCACGAGCTCGCGGTGCTGGGAAGCGAAACGCTCGAAGACCCAACATTCGGTGGCGCGACCGAGGCCTTTGATCGTGCGGCGAACGCATGCAAGGGCGAACCCCGGCTGATCCGCACGATCGCTGCCGCTCGCTGCGAGAATCTCGCGATGACGGCCGACCGAGACCGTGGCTGGGAGGAGGACTGGGAGGAGAGCTGGAAGGAGAGCTGGGAACACGGCGCTGACGAGGACGACGAAGCACAGGACAACGCCGGTGAGGACTGGGTGGAACCGCCCGTGTTGTGTGCCAAAGCTGCGCTCGAGATCCTCGCGGAGTTCCTCGACTGCAGCCCGAATGCGGCGAGAAAACGGTTCGATGCATGGAAGAGGCGGCCGAGCAAGGGAGCGCGAAAGCTCCGATCGGGACTCGGACAAATCGGGCGCCGGATCAGGTTCGGAAAGCGCACACGCGCAGCCCTGGGCGTGCGGCTCATCCACGAGATAACGGTCAGCGCGCATATCGGGGCGAAGGTTGAAGACGCTGAGGGGTGGCACACGGGCGGCGTCGCCCATGCGGCAAGATGCGTGCAAATGCACGACGAATACGCCGCCTGGCGGGCATGGCTCGGGCAGGCCCGTGAAGACGACGAGCCGATGGTGAAGACCATCATTGAAACACCGGCGCTCGACGAGCTGGCCGAGATCACGGAGGCGATGGATGAGAAAACGGGCCAGGACGCAGAGCTGCAGCGCGTCCACTGATTGACGAAACTTCGCGCGAGGCCGGAGGAGCGCCGAGACGCCACCTTGACAGCCGTCCAGGACGGGCAGTACGCATCGCCTGCACCGACGGGATCCTGAGCAGCTCAATTCGATGGGGGGGAGAGAGCGAGCGGAGCGTAGAGTGGGCAGACGCCAAAGGGCATCGACGTCCTCGTACGCTTCGGGCAGGAAGCACCGAAATGGCGACGCTGGAGGCAAATCGAGAACACCGCGGCGACGGAGCTGGACGAGCCCTGGAAATTCATCACGGTGCTTGGATCACACAGCACACTTGCACTGCGGGCCTACCCGAGCCGACTGCGCGAGCAGGGACTGCAGGTGTTCGGGATTGGGAGAAGGAACACCCCGGAGGCCTTTCGCAAGGCGTGCAAACGGTTCATCTTCATCGAGAACCTGCTCAGCGACGGGGAGGAACTTCGAGAGACCGAAGAGCCTGGACAGATCAAGCCGGCCGAGGCGAAGGTGCCCATCGCCGAGAGCGAGCAGCGAGCAGCGCCGGGCGACGCGTCGCCGCCGGCGCAGAACAAGACGGTCTCCATCGACGTGGTTCGAAAGCAGCCGGCAACGAAAGCGGTGCCACTCATCATCGCCGCGATGCGCACTCATGACGATGACTGGGTTCCCCTGAGCGTGATTGGGAGCCACATCCGCGCGGCGAACTCTGAGTTCGACCCGCGGACCTACGGGTGTGCCAAGCTGGTGGACCTGATGGAGAAGACAGGTCAATTCGAGGTCAAGCGGAACGAGATTCCGGTACGCGCGCGGATGAAGCGTCTGCAGTAGGCCACAGACAGCGCAAGCA
>JAKZYK010000357.1:0-3772 GCA_047514485.1 Gammaproteobacteria bacterium | reverse complement strand
TGTTGGCGTCGGTCACCGTCGGCTGAATCCCGCCCTGGTCGTAGCACACCGGCCCCGGCACGGCACCGGCGCTCCGCGGCCCCACCTGGAAGCCGCCCGCCGCGTCGGCGCTGGCGATGCTGCCGCCACCGGCGCCCACCTCGACGATGTCGATGCTCGGAACCTGGATGGGAATGCCGCCCCCGTGCAGCAGTCGGTGTCCGGCCGCCTCGGCTGCGACCTCGGCTTCGGGATTGACGACGATCTGACCGTCTTCGATGAGCGACGCCTTCGCGGTCGTGCCTCCCATGTCCAGAATCATCAAGTCGTTGAGTCCGATCGATGCGCCGAGGCGCTGTGCACCGACGACGCCCGCCGCCGGCCCCGACTCGATGATATAGACGGGGTTGGCGGCGGCCAGCTCGGCGGGGAGCACACCGCCGCTCGATTGCATGATCGTGAGCGGTACCTCTACTCCGATTCCGCGCATCCGTCTCACGAGCGCGGTCACGTACGTCTCCACAACAGGCCGGATATAGGCATTGACAACGGTCGTGGAGGTACGCTCGTACTCGAGGATCTGCGGCAACAACTGGCCCGAGGCGGATACCGGAATGCCGACCAGGCGTGACTGGAGCCGTCGCATGGCCTCGAGCTCGTTCTCAGGATTGACGTACGAGTTGACGAAGCAGATGGCGACCGCCTCGATCTCCTCCTGGATCAACCGCTCGGCGAGTCGATCGATGGCATCGAGGTCGACCGGCACCAAGACCTCTCCCCTGGCACTCGTGCGCTCGTCGATCTCGAAACGCAGGCGCCGCTCGACCAATGGCTCCGGCTTGCGGAAGCTCAAATCGTAGAGCCTCGGCGAACGGAACCGACCGAGCTCGAGAACGTCGCGGAATCCCCCGGTGGTGAGCAGCGCGACCCTGCCCCCCCGGCGCTCGATCACGGCGTTGGTGGCCACCGTCGTGCCGTGAGCGAATTCGCGGAGGTCGGCGGCGGAGATTCCGCTTTCGCCCAGCAGCTCGAGGACGCCACTCTCGATCGCGAGGCTGTAGTCATCCGGGGTCGACGGTACCTTCTTGCTGTAGATGGTGCCGTCCGGGGCAAGGACGATGATGTCGGTGAAGGTGCCGCCGATGTCCACACCGAGCCTGTAGGCGGTCACGGTTCTCTCCTCACGGTTTTCAAGGCTCAAACCCTGCTGTGTCGATCCGCGAATACTTCACGAACAACTCGCGCTCGAAGTTCGTGAGGACCTCGTGGCCGGTTTCTGTCACCGCCACCGTCTCGCTGAACGAGGCTCCGTACCTTCAACGCGTGCTCGCCTGGAATGCCCGGTTCAACTCTACACTTGGGAGTCCGTCACGATTGTGATTCCATCCAGGCATTCTTCCAGGCGTCCCGTATAAAATGGGCGCTCTCGGACGGGAAACGGGTGAGGCGTGGACATGGGGCGACCCGAGTTCGGTGTCTTGTACAGTCGGTTCTTCCCCATTGTCTCGCCCGGGGAGTTCGCTTCCGCGGCGCAAACCCTCGGATTCGACTCGGTATGGGTGAGCGATGGACCGTCGAGCCGGAGGGCGGCGCTGGATCCTGTCGTTTGCATGGCATCCATGGCGCATTGCGCGGATCGCATCCGGATCGGGAGCTGCATCATTCTCGTGCCGATTCGAAATCCCGCGATCCTCGCCAAGGAGATCGCGAGCCTCGACGCCATCTCCGGTGGGCGCATCGTCTTCGGGATTGGAGTGGGCGGCTCCGGTATGTCCGACCGCGGCGCCTACCGGGCCACGAGCACCGACCCCAGGGAGCGCGGCGCCCGATGCGACGAATACCTCGAGGTGATGACGACGCTGTGGACCGGCAACGCGGATCGGTTCCGGGGCCGGTTCTTCGAGTTCGACGACATCGAGATGAGCCCACGCCCCGTGCAGCAGCCGCATCCCCCGATCTGGGCGGGTGGTGACGCCGACGGCATGCTCCGGCGCACGGCCCGGGTATGCCAGGGCTTCGTGCCGGTGGCGACGGGTCCCGAGGACTACGCGGAGAAATGGAGACACATCGAGCGCTACGCCGCGGAGCACGGACGCAATCCGTCGGGCATCACCCGTGCCTTGCATCTCTTCTACTGTGGCGCCGACACTCGCACCGAAGCGTGCGCGGTCGCCGAGCGTAGCCTCTCGGAGCGCTCCGGCCGTCCGGTGGAGGTGATCGACGACCGGCGCTTCGCGTTAGGCGACGCCGAGGCGTGCGCCGAGGTCATCGCTGCCTACCGGGAGGTCGGGGTGGAGCATTTCGTCATCAACCTCGCTTGCCCGGTGAGCGACGTGGTCGCCCAGGTCGAACGATTCGCGCACGAGGTGTTGCCGCGGTTCCGCTAAAAGGAGATCGGTCTCGATGCACAGTTTCGGGCACCTGCTGCTCGGGGAGGTGGGCTGAATGAGAGCACCCCGTTTCCAGTACTTCAGCCTCGACGAGTACCGCGCGCGCCTGGCGGCGCTGCGCCGGCGCATGGAGCGGGCCGCGGCCGACGTGCTCCTCGTCACCAGTCCCGAGAACCTCTACTACCTGAGCGGCTACCAGACACCGGGCTACTACTGGTACCAGACCCTGATCGTGCCGCTCGAGCGCGAGCCGGTGTTCGTGGTCCGCATGAACGAGGCGTCGAACGTCGAGCCCCTGTCCTGGGTGGAGGACTGCCGTCCCTACGAGGACTTCGAGGACTGGATCGCCCACACCCGGGACGTGCTCGCGGACCTCGGCCTCGCGCAAGGCCGCATCGGACTCGACTACGACTCGTTCTTTCTCCGCAGCCGCGACGAGAAGCGGCTCGTCGCCGCGCTCCCCGCGGCCACCTTCGTAGACGCCGCCGGCCTGGTCGAGGAGGGCCGGCTCATCAAGTCGCCGCAGGAGCTCGAGTACATGCGCCAGGCGGCGCGGGCGGCCGAGGCGGGTCTGCGGGCGGGCATCGACGCCTGCCGGGTGGGCGTCACCGAGAACGACGTGGCGGCGGAGATCCACCACGCGCAGATTCTCGCGGGCAGTGAGTACACCGGCTTGCCCGTTTTCATTCGCACCGGGGTGCGAGACGCGCAGACCCACGCCACATGGGCCCGCCACGTGCTGGAGCCGGGAGACAGCGTGACGATGGAGATGCCGGGCTGCATCAACCGCTACCACGCGGCGATGTACGGGCAGGTGTACCTCGGCGACCCGCCCGACGGGCTGTTGCGGGGCATGGAGATCGGCAATGCGATCATGGGCGAGGCCAAGGCGGCGATCCGGCCCGGGGTTCCGGCCGGCGATATCCACACCCTTGTGCAGGACCGGCTCCGCGAGGAGATGGGCGAGACGGCGCAGCGCAACAGCCGCACCGCGTATTCGATCGGCATCGCCTTCGCGCCGGACTGGGGCGAGGGGCACATCCTGAGCATGACCCGGGGGGAGACACGTCCGCTCGAAGCCGGCATGACCTTTCACCTGCTCGCCGGCCACGTTGTTCTGACCGGGATGGAGCCGGTCAAGCGATCCTGCTGCAGCGACACGGTGCTCGTGACCGACAAGGGCTGCGAGACCCTCACCGACGGCGTGGAGCACAAGGTATACGTGAAGTAGGAGGACGCATGGCGCACGGAGCGAACTCCGGCACATCGTGCAGGCGCCGTTCCGTTTCTGGGGTGGCATTGCGCCGGCACGGTGGCGTGCGCTGAGGAGGTAACGAAGCCATGAGCGGCAGAGGCGTCGAGCTGACGCGCGAAGAGTTGGCATCGATCCGCGCCCCCATCGA
>JAKZYK010000356.1:0-4264 GCA_047514485.1 Gammaproteobacteria bacterium | reverse complement strand
ACCGGGCTTGACGCGATGCCGCTCATCGACGGTCCGGCTTCCCCATCTCTGCGCCGCGTGGAACGGCGTCCTCTCGAACCGTGATGCTAAGTGGACTCTTTGAAGGTCTCAAGGCCGATCGCTTCCTGACAGACATTTCTGGAAATGTCACCCTGACCCCATTCCCGACCCTGTTTCCGGAGCATCACATGACCAGCAACCGACCGAACATCCTGTTCATCCAGGCGGATCAGCTCAAGCCCCAGGTGCTGCCGGGGTACGGCGGCACGGCGGTGACGCCGCATCTCGATCGGCTGTGCGGGGAAGGGGTGGTGTTCGAGAATGCCTATTGCAGCTTCCCGCTGTGTGCACCGTCGCGCTTCTCGATGCTGGCCGGGATGCTGCCGTCGCGCGTGCGGGCATTCGACAACGGCGCGGAGCTCTGCGCCGCCACCCCCACCGTGGCGCACTACCTGCGGCTCGCCGGCTATCGCACTACGCTGTCCGGCAAGCAGCACTTCGTCGGCCCGGACATGCTGCACGGGTTTCACGAACGGCTGGTGCCGGAGCTCTATCCGACCGACTTCCACTGGACGCCGAGCTGGGACGAGGTCCGCATGGACTCGAACAACGACTCGAGCGGCGTCACCCGGTCCGGTATCTGCGTACGCAGCATGCAGATGGACCACGACGAGACGGTGCTGTTCCGGGCGGTGTCCAGGTTGCACGATTTCTCGCGCGCACCGGACCGGCAGCCGTTCTTTCTGCTGGCGTCCTTCACCCACCCCCACGAGCCGTACTTCGCGCTGCGCGAGCACTGGGAGCGCTACCGCCACGAAGACGTCCCGATGCCCGGGACCGCGCTGCTGCCGGAGCCGGAGCGGGATCTCCACAGCCGGCGCATGCTCGCCCACCATGGCCTGCTCGAAGGGGATATCACGCAGGAGCACGTCCGTACCGCCCGCCACGCCTACCTCGCCAACTGCTCGTACCTCGACGCGATGGTCGGAGGGCTGCTCGATACCCTGGAGGCAACCGGTCTCTCGCAGGACACCGTGGTCGTGGTCACCTCGGACCACGGCGACATGCTCGGTGAGCGCGGGATGTGGTTCAAGAAGCACTTCTTCGACCACGCGGCGCGGGTGCCGCTGATCATCCACGCACCGTCGAGATTCGCTGCGACGCGCCGGAGCGAGAACGTCTCGCTGGTGGACCTGCTGCCCACGCTGTGCGAGCTGGCGCGACTCGACGTCGCGGACCGGGCGCCCCGACCGCCGGACGGCGCCAGCGTGATACCCCTGTGCGAGGATCCGGCCGCGATCAGGGACGCCCCGGTGTTCGCGGAGATCACCTCCGAGGGGGTGCCGTCACCGATGTTCATGGTCCGCCACGGACCCTGCAAGCTCATGACCGGCGGGGGAGCGCCGGACATGCTGTTCGACCTCCGCGCCGATCCCGAAGAACGGACCAACCTCGCCGAGCACCCGGCCAGTCGGGATACCCTTGCCGCGCTGCGCCGTCTCGCCGCGGAGACCTGGGACGCGGCGGCGCTGGAGGAGGAGGTCCGCGCGAGCCAGCGCGAGCGCCGCCTGGTGCAGGATGCGCACGGCCGCGGTCCCGCGCCTGTATGGGACGCGCTGGAGTCCGACCCGGTGTGGGCGTCGTGCCTGCGCGCGCCCGATGGCTACAACGACTGGGCCTGGCGCGGCATCGAGCCGCTGGGCTGATCAGCAGCGTGAAACCGGGCCGCGGCGATGGCATGGCGAGCCGGTGGCTCTCCCGGGAGATCCACGCGGCCGATCGAGCCAGCAGGGGCGGCGCATGGGTCGCCCCTGCGCATCGCTCTGCAAAGCGGGATGACCGGTCTCATTCCTGTCAGTCACGGTCTGCACGAAAATGAGAAATCGACAACACCAGCGGGAAGCATGCGCGAACGAATCCCCGGCCGGCCCGCCGGCGATCGAGCTTCGCGGCGTAGTGAAGCGCTATGGGTCGGTCACCGCGATCAAGGAAGTGAGCCTTACGATCGAGGACAACGAGTTCTTCACCCTCCTTGGTCCCTCGGGCTGCGGCAAGACCACGCTGCTGCGCATGATCGCGGGGTTGGAGGACGTGACCGCGGGCGCGATCTTTCTCTACGGCGAGGAGATCGAGGGGCTGCCGCCCAACCGGAGGCCGGTGAACACCGTCTTTCAGCAATACGCACTCTTTCCCCACATGACGGTCGCCGAGAACGTCGCGTTCGGCATGCAGCGGCTGAAGAGGCCCGAGGCCGAGGTCGAGGAGCGCACGCGGCGCATGCTCGCCATGGTCAAGCTGGGCGGCCTCTCGGAGCGCAAGCCGCATCAGCTCTCGGGAGGACAGCAGCAGCGGGTCGCGCTCGCCCGCGCCATGGCGCCGGGTCCGAAGGTCCTCCTGCTCGACGAGCCTCTCTCGGCGCTCGATCTCAAGCTGCGCCAGGCCATGCGCGTGGAGCTCAAGCAGCTTCAGGAGGAGACCGGCATCACCTTCGTGTTCGTCACCCACGACCAGGAGGAGGCGCTGACGATGTCCGATCGCATCACGGTGATGTCGGAGGGCGAGATACAGCAGATCGGCACCCCGCACGAGATCTACGAGAGGCCGCACAACCGCTTCGTCGCAGGCTTCATCGGAGAGACCAACCTGCTCGACGTGACGGTGGAGGACGGCTCGGGAGGACATTGCCGGTGCCGCCTCGCGAACGGCGTGGAGCTCGAATGCGACGCGCCGGAGACGCCGCGCCCGAGGACCGCCGGGTGCGTATCGATCCGGCCCGAGCGGCTGTCGATCGCGAAGTCCGGCACGGGCGGCGGCCCGCTCGCCGGCGTGATCAATCGCACCGTGTATCTCGGCACCGATACGCACTACCTGGTCGGACTCGATGACGGCCCGGAGGTCACCGTCCGCACCCGGAACGCGCACCGCACGGCGCTCGACCTCGGCCCCGGCGACCGCGCGGCGCTCGGTATCGACGAAGGCGCCGCGCGCCTGCTGGTGGACTGATGGCAGGGGCGCGCGGAGGAGGGGGCTCCGGCGGCGGCAAGGCCGCCCCGGGGACCTACGCACCCCTGCGGGGATGGCTGCTCGCGCCCTCCTGGCTCGTGATCGGCGTCTTCCTGCTGGCGCCGGTCGGCATGATGCTGGTCTACTCGTTCCTGACCAAGGAGTTCCGCGGCGGCGTGATCTGGGAGCTCTCCTTCGCCGCCTACGATCAGTTCGTTTTCGACCGGGGCCTGTTCGGCGACGAGCCGCCGCGGCTCGAATGGACCTACATCACGATCTTCGCGCGGTCGACCCTGCAGGCCGCGACGGCGACGGTGCTGTGCTTTCTCATCGGCTTCCCGACCGCGTTCTTCATCGCCACCCGTCCGTCCGGCACCCGTGCGGCCTGGCTGTTTCTGGTGACGGTTCCCTACTGGGTCAACCTGCTGATCCGCACGGTGTCGATGAAGTTCCTGATCCGGGACAACGGGCCGCTGAACGAGCTCTTGCTCTGGACCGGGATCGTCTCCGAGCCGTTGGCGATCGTGAACACGAACCTCGCGGTGCAGCTCGGGCTGTTCTACTCCTACCTGCCCTTCATGGTGCTGCCGATCTACGCCTCGGTGGAACGCTACGACTTCACGCTGTCGGAGGCGGCCGCGGACCTCTACGCGGACCGCTGGACGACCCTGCGTCACGTGCTGATCCCGGTCGTCACCCCCGGCATCGTCGCCGGCTGCATCCTCGTGTTCGTCCCGAGTCTCGGCGCCTTTCTCGCACCGGACCTCCTGGGCGGCGCCAGAAACTTCATGATCGGGTCGCTGATCGAGGAGCAGTTCAAGGGCAACGCCGGCAACTGGCCCTTCGGCGCCGCCGCCTCGATGATCCTGCTGACGATGGTGCTGATCGCGCTGCTCTACTACGCCCGCCAGCAGATACGCGGCGAACAGGGAATGAGATGACGGCGCGCCACGACATCCGGCGCTATCCGGGCTTCCTGCCGGTGACCATCCTGTGCCTGGTCGTCCTCTACGCGCCTTTGATCGTGGTGATGGTCTACAGCTTCAACGACTCTCAGTCGATCACGATCTGGGGCGGGCTCAGCCTGCGGTGGTACGAGGACGTCTTCTTCGGCCTCGAGGCCGGAAAGTTCAAGGACGCGGCCTGGAACTCGCTGTCGATCGCGGCCATGGCCGCCGTGACCTCGACGGTCATCGCCACCTCCGCGGCGGTGGGGATGGTGCGCGGCGGCGCGTTCCGGGGAAAGTCGGTCAGCTTCGCG
>JAKZYK010000355.1:0-3201 GCA_047514485.1 Gammaproteobacteria bacterium | reverse complement strand
GCCCATGTCGAACGACAGCACCTCCGGCAGCCCGAGCGCCTGCGCAATCTGGCGCCCCACGATGGCCCCCGCCACCGGCCCCGACTCGATGAGCCGCAGCGGGAAGTCGGCCGCGGTCTCGGTGGAGCCGAGGCCGCCGTTCGACAGCATCACCCGCAGCGGCGCTGCGTATCCGGTGCGCGCGAGTCCGGCGTCGAGGTTGCCGAGGTAGTGCCGGACGAGCGGCTTCACGTAGGCGTTGACCACCGTGGTGCTGGTGCGCTCGTACTCCTTGATCTGGGGCAGCACCTCGGCGGAGGTGGTCACCGCGATCTCGGGAGCGAGCTCGCGCACGAGCCGCGCCGCCTCCTGCTCGTTCTCGGGGTTGACGTACGAGTGCAGGAAGGCGATCGCGACCGAGCCCACCCCCTGCGCCCGCATGAGGGCGACGGCGGCCTCGATCTCCTCCCGAGGAACCGGGCGAAGGACGGCACCGTCGCTGTAGGTGCGTTCGTCGATGGGGATCCGCAGATGCCTCGGGACCAGCGGCGCCGGTGGATCGGCCCAGAGCTCGTAGGTCGTCACCCGCACGTGACGGCGAAGCTCCAGCACGTCGCGGAAGCCGCGGGTCGCGAGCAGCGCGGTGCATGCGCCCTTGCGCTCGATGACCGCGTTGGCGACCAGGGTGGTGGCGTGCGCGATGCGGCGCGTGCGGGCCACGTGCTCAGGGTCGATGGAGCCGAACGCCCGCAGGCCTGCGAGAATGGCGACCGAGGGGTCGGCCGGGGTCGTCAGGCACTTCTCGACGTGGATGGCGCCGGAGCGCTCGTCGTACAGGACGAAATCGGTGAACGTGCCCCCGACGTCACAGCCCAGCCGATACGCCGCCCGCGTCTCGCTCATCGCTCCCTCCCGGACACTGCCCGGCTCGCTCCCCGCGTCGGGCGGCGGACCCGCCGGTCCGCGGCCGCATTTTCGACGTGCTCGAATCCCCGATCCCGGACCGCACCCCTGTCCGCATTCTCCCCGCGCAAACGCGCCCGCAACTCGTTCGTCGCCTCGTCGTCGACCGCTTGCGCCGCGGTGCGTTTTCCCAAGTAGCTGAGTGTATCGGCCAGTCCATCCAGTTGGGCGAGAACGTGGTCCCGAGACAGTAACCGCAGGCGTTGGCGAATCCAATGATGCCGCGCCGGGTCGCCGACCGTTGCGTTACAGTCGTACCTCGAATCCACTTCCAGGTATCGGCTCATCAACCACTCGAGCGAATCCATGCGGACGCGGCGCATCGTCATCGTCGGTGGCGGCGTCGTCGGTTCGAGCATCGCGTGGCATCTCGCACGAGCCGGCGCGGCCTCCGATGTCGTGGTGATCGAGCCGGATCCGACCTATGCCCACGCGGCGACCCCGCGCGCCACCGGAACCATCAGGCGGGTGTTCTCGCTGCCCGAGAACATCGAGATGTCCGCCTATGCGCACGAGATCTACGGCGCGTTCGAGGAGCTGATGAGCATCGACGGCGCACCGATCGCGCATGTCGACCTCCGTCGCGGGGGGTACCTCGTACTCACGCAAGGCGCCGATGAAGTGGCGTCGCTCGAAGCGAGTGCGGCGACCCAGCGCGCGCTCGGCACGCGCTCGGAGATTCTCGACCGCACCGCTCTCGAATCACGGTTCCCCGCGATCCGAATCGACGACGTCGACGCCGCCCTCCACTCGCCCGACGACGGCTGGATCGATCCGAACGGCGCGCTGCAAGGGTTCCGCAAGATGGCCCGCCATCTCGGGGTGGCGTACGTCGAGGATCGGGTGGTCGACATCCACGTTTCCGGCCGGCGTGCGCGTTCGGTCGGACTCGCTTCGGGTGAACGACTCGAGGCGGACGTCGTCGTCAATTGCGCGAACTGCCACGCGCCGGATGTGTGCGCGATGGTCGGAATGCCGGTCGACATCGTTCCCATGCGGCGGCTCACGTTCTACTTCGACGTGCAGTCTGCGCTCGCGCCGCTGCCGGTCATCCGAGACCACAACGGCATCAGCGTGCGCCCCGAAGGCGCGGGGTACATCTGCGGGGTGTTCAATCCCGACGATCCGCCCGGATTCAACTGGGAGGTCGACCATGCGTGGTTCGACGGCGTCGTCTGGCCGCGCATCGCGCATCGCGTTCCGGCGTTTGAAACACTCAAGGTCGGACGAAGCTGGTCGTGTCACTACGACATCCATCGCCTGGACTCGAATCCGATCGTCGGCCGGTGGATTGGAGGGGCGGAGAACTTCTACATCGCGGCAGGATTCTCGGGACACGGGCTGCAGCACGCACCGGCGGTCGGACGCGGCATCGCCGAGTTGCTCCTGCACGGGCAGTACGAGTCGCTTGATCTCAGCCGGCTCTCTTATCAACGGGTGATCGACAATCAGCCGCTCCGCGATGCGGGACCGCATTCGTGAGATCGTGCACCGGCGTCAACCCCAGGCAGGGACCATCGGCACCGCACCAGGCGCGGCATTGCGCGCCCTTGCTCACGCGGCTACCGCGACGCGAAGCACCATGAGACCGGACTGGTCGCTGCGAACGCGCTCGTCATCGCGAAGCGCCCGTCAGTATCCGGGAGGCCCCGGCGGCACCGGCCCGCTCGACTCGAGCGCACCGTCCGCATCGTGCTGCTCGTCGCCGCGAAGCGGCGGGCAAAATACGCTGACGAGGTGGAGGTCGGTCTCGGCGGTGACGCGGTGGCGGTCCTTCGGCCCCACGTTGTAAAGCGAGCCGGACTCGAGCGGCCACGCCTCACCGGTGCCGAGGTCTTCCACGCGGCCGGTGCCGGTGAGGATGTAGTTCGCCTCCCAGTGGTGCTTGTACCAGAGATCCACCACCGCGCCGGCGGAGAATCCGACATCCGAGAAGCTGAACCCCATGCCGTCGGCCGCGGTCAGGGCGCGCACGGTGCGCGCACCGCCGTTCGCGACCACCATTTCCTCTCCGTTCGCGCGCATCTCGCCGACCCGTTTCACAAACATCCGTCGGTCCGATTCCGGCACCGGCCCGCTCGCCGAGTAGCTGCCGTCGGCGTCGTGCGTCTCGTCGCCATGCAATGCGGGGCAGAACACGCTCACGTGCTGGTCGTCCTCAAGAACCTCGAAATAGTGACGGTCATTGGGGCCGACCTGGTAGAGATCGCCAGCCTCGACGAGCCACGACTCACCGCTGGTGAGGTCGGTGACCTTGAC
>JAKZYK010000354.1:0-6869 GCA_047514485.1 Gammaproteobacteria bacterium | reverse complement strand
GCCATCCGGGAGATGGTGCAGCTCGCGCTGTCGCGGGCCGGCTTCGAGATTCGTGCCGTGGCGGACGCCGTGCACGCCGAGCGCGAGATCGAGCAGTCGCGGCCGGATCTCATCCTGCTCGACTGGATGCTGCCCGGCGTGAGCGGCCTCGAGTTCGCACGCAGGCTTCGCCAGCGCGACTCCACCCGGAACATCCCGCTCATCATGCTCACCGCGAAGGGCGAGGAAAGCGACAGGTTGAGCGGATTCGACGCGGGCGCCGATGACTACGTCGTCAAGCCGTTCTCGGTGAAGGAGCTGGTGGCGCGGATCTGCGCGGTGCTGAAACGGACTACCCCCGTCGGTGACGACCACCCCATCGAGGTCGACGGACTGCGACTGGACCCGGTGAGCCATCGCGTCACCGGCCGCGGCGAGACGATCCGTACCGGGCCGACCGAATTCCGCATGCTCCACTTCTTCATGAGTCACCCCGAGCGCGTGTTTACCCGCGGCCAGCTTCTCGATCGAGTTTGGGGCCGCGACGTCTATATTGAGGAACGCACCGTCGACGTTCATATCCGCCGGCTGCGCAAGGTGCTCGCCGGACACGGCTTCGACCGGTTCGTGCAAACCGTGCATGGCACGGGCTACCGGTTCTCGCGCCATCCGGAATGATCCGCGGATCGCCGCGCCGCTGCGCGACGCAGACGGCTACCGGGACCACCGCGACCACCGCGACCGGGAAGATGGCACGCAATGATCCGCGAATTGTTGCGCCGTTGCGCGACCCGTGTCGACGAACGGGCAACCGATGACCGGCAGGGCGCGTGATGACCGGCCCGGCGCGTGACCATCGGCACGGCCCGGCTCGGCCCGGCATAATGGGGCGGGTCACGACCCGGAACCAATACGATGACGCTCTCCGGAGCCCGTACCCAGGAATGGCGCCGTCTCGCCGCGGGAGCGGCGCTGCTCGGGACCGCGGACTACCTCCTCGGGCTCACCCCCTGGCTGCTGCTCGCTGGCGCGTGCACGTACGTCTCATGGCACGTCTACCACGTTCATCTGCTCGCCAGGTGGCTCGCGAGCGGCGGCCGCGAGCCCGAGCCGAACACCCGCGGGATCTGGGCCCAGGTGTTCGAATCCCTGAGTCGGATCCACCGCCAGAACCGCAAGCGCAAGAAGCGCTTGCGCAAAGTCGTGGTTCGATTCCAACAGGCGGCGGAGGCGATGCCCGACGGCGCGATCGTCCTCGACGGCACCGGGACGATCGTGTGGATGAACAAGGCGTCGAGCCGGCTGCTCGGCCTCCAGCGGGCACGCGATGTCGGCCAGCCGGTGTCCAGCTTCATTCGTCATCCGAGCTTTACCGACACTCTCGACGCCGAGGCGTTCGACGAGCCGCTTCACATCGCGTCGCCGCTGCGTGACGAGCTCCAGCTCCTGATACGGGTCGTTCCCTACGGCGGCAGCCGGCGGTTGATGCTCGTGCGCGACGTGACCCGGATCTACAACCTCGAGCAGATGCGGAAGGATTTCGTGGCGAACGTGTCGCACGAACTGAGGAGCCCGCTCACCGTCATCGTCGGGTACCTCGAGGCGCTTCAGGACGATGAGCTGCTCCCCGCCGAGTTCAGGCGGCCGGTCGCCCAGATGTCGCAGCAGGCGTCGCGAATGTGCCTGATCGTGGAGGATTTGCTGCAGCTTTCACGACTCGAGGCGACGCCGGGGGCGGCGTCCGCCGAGCGGGTCGCCGTGGTCGAGATGCTCGACATGATCGCCAAGGACGCGCGCTCTCTCAGTGAGGGCGCGCATCGTGTTCTCCACGGCGCGGACTCGGAGCTCTCCCTGCTCGGCGATTGGAAGGAGCTCTACAGCGCGTTCTCGAACATCGCGTTCAACGCGGTGCAGCACACCCCTGCCGGCGGGACGATCCGGTTGCAATGGACATCGGACGCGGCGGGCGCCCGGCTGGACGTCACCGATACCGGTGAAGGGATCGAGGCGCATCACATCCCGCGTCTCACCGAGCGGTTCTATCGCGTGGACAAGGCGCGCTCGCACGAGATGGGAGGCACCGGGCTCGGACTGGCGATCGTGAAGCACGTTCTCGTGCGCCACGATGCCCGACTCGAGATCGAGAGCCGGCACGGTGAAGGCAGCCGGTTCTCGTGCCGGTTCCCGGCTCACCGGATCCTGTATTCGGAGGCGCCCGCCGGTCTGGAGCGAGAAGCGGTTGGATGACGCGGCGACCGTTGCGCCGCACATCGAGGGACCGCCGGTCGCTGCGGACGAGCCGGCGGTTCCCGCGCTTCTCGCCGCGATCGATCTGGGCTCCAACAGCTTTCATCTCGTCATCGGCAGACTCGTCGACGGGCACGTCGACGTAGTGGATCGCCTGCGCGAGCCGGTGCGCCTCGCCGCGGGACTCGATGACCACAAGCGCCTGCGCCGCGATGCGATCGAGCGTGCGCTCGCCTGTCTTCGCCGCTTCGGGCAGAGGCTGCGCGGCATGCCCGGGCACGCGGTGCGTGCGGTCGGCACCAATACCCTGCGCAGCGCCCGCGACGGCGAAGCGTTCCGGCGCGAGGCGCAACGCGTGCTCGGCCACTCCATCGAGGTCATCGCGGGCCGCGAGGAAGCCCGGCTCATCTACCTGGGCGTCGCTCACGCGCTTGCCGATGACGGCGAACGGCGCCTCGTCATCGACATCGGCGGCGGCAGCACCGAATGTATCGTCGGGAGCGGCTTCACTCCCCTGTACAGAGAGAGTCTGTTCATGGGCTGCGTCAGCATCAGCCGGCGGTTCTTTCCGGACGGCCGGATCGACAAGCATTCGATGAAGCACGCGGTGCTCGCGTCCCGCGTCGAGCTCGAGCCGATCGAACGGCAGTACCGCGATGCCGGCTGGAGCTCGGCGGTCGGCTGCTCGGGCACGATCAAGGCGATTGCGGCGATCGCACGTGCATCTGGGTGGTGCGAGAACGGGATCGATCGAGACGCACTGCGCCGCCTGCGGCGCGAGCTGGTCAGGGCCGGACACGTCGATGCGGTCAGGCTCCGGGAGCTCAGAGACGACCGGCGTCCCGTGCTCCCGGGCGGGGTTGCGGTGCTCTCGGCCGTCCTCGATGCGCTCGACATCGAGCATCTCGACGTCTCCGAGATGGCGCTACGCGAAGGGCTGCTGTTCGATCTCATCGGCCGCATCCGCCACGAGGACGCCCGTGACGCAACCGTGCAGCGCCGGATCGAGCGGTATCGCGTCGACGTCGCCCAGGGCGGGCGGGTCGCCGGGACCTCGCTCGCATTGCACCGTCAAGTGGCCGCGGCGTGGGAGCTCGACACCGAGGACGCGGAGCAGCTCCTGGGCTGGGCGGCCCGCCTCCACGAGGCGGGGCTGTTCGTCTCCCACAACCAGTACCACAAGCATGGCGCGTATCTGCTCGCCAACGCCGACATGTCCGGGTTCTCGCGTCAGGCCCAGTCGATGTTGTCCTCGCTGGTACGGGGACACCGGCGGAAGTTTCCGGCCTCGGTCTTCGAGCAGCTCACCCCCAGGGACGCGCGCCGTGCGCGCAGGCTCTGCGTACTGCTGCGCCTCTCGGTGGTATTGAGCCGCTCGCGCGCGGACGACTTCCTGCCCGGCATCGTAGCGCACGCGCAGGGCGACGCATTGACGGTGGCGTTCCCGCCCGGGTGGCTCGATGCGCACCCGCTCACCCGGGCCGATCTCGAGCAGGAGCAGGCGTATCTCGCCGCCGCGGATATCGGACTGCGCTTCGATTGAGGATGCCGGTACCGCGGGCGCCAGTGGGATAGTGCGGGCGAGCGGCTCCGTTCAGGCCGTCGCGACGGCCGCGGCCGGGGCCGGCTCGCCGCTCAGCCGTTCGAGGCGCTTGTGCTGGGTCGAGACCGCGGTCTCGCCGCCGTGTTCGATCCGGTGATAGAGCCCGTCGGCATCGAGGCGCCAGGCATGCGTGTTGTCGTCGAGGTAGGCCATGAGGCCCTCTTCGATCACCCGCTCGCGCAGCGCGGTATCGAGAATGGGGAAGCAGGTCTCGACGCGTTGGAAGAGGTTGCGGTTCATCCAGTCCGCGCTTGCGCAGAACAACTGTGGGTCGCCGCCGTTCTCGAAGTAGAACACGCGGGTGTGCTCCAGGAACCGGCCGACGATCGAGCGTACCCGGATGTTTTCCGATACCCCCGGGATGCCCGGCCGCAGCGCGCAGGCGCCGCGAACGATCAGATCGATCTCCACCCCCGCCTGCGAGGCACGGTACAGGGCTCGAATGATCTTCGGCTCGATCAGCGCGTTCATCTTCGCGATGATGCGGGCGGGCTTGCCGTCTGTTGCGCGCCGCGTCTCCTCGTCGATGAACTCCAGCATCTTGTCGTGCAGGGTGAACGGCGATTGGAGCAGGCGCGTCAACTGCGACGCACGGCCGAGACCGGTGAGCTGCATGAAGACCTCGTGCACGTCCTGGCCGATCTGCGGGTCCGCGGTCAGCAGCCCGAAGTCGGTGTATATCCGGGCGGTGCTGGCATGGTAGTTGCCCGTGCCGAGGTGAACGTAGCGGCGCAGCTTCGGACCTTCGCGGCGGACCACGAGCAGCATCTTCGCGTGGGTCTTGTATCCGACGACCCCGTAGACGACGTGCGCGCCGGCCTCCTGGAGCTTCTCCGCGAGCGAGATGTTCGCCTCTTCGTCGAAACGGGCGCGGAGCTCGACGCACACCGTGACTTCCTTGCCGGCGCGGGCCGCGGTGACGAGCGCGTCGACGAGCGACGATTCGGCGCCGGTGCGGTAGAGGGTCTGCTTGATGGCCAGCACGCCGGGGTCGGCAGCGGCGTGGTGGACGAAATCGAGCACCGGGGCAAATGACTGGAACGGGTGGTGCAGGAGGATGTCACCGGCCGCGATCGCTTCGAAGATCCGGGTGGATTTCCCGACCCGCGCGGGGAATCCGGGGGTGAACGGCGGGTACTTGAGGTTCGGCCGGTCGACCAGATCCGGCAACGCCATCAGCCGGTGCAGGTTCACCGGGCCGTTGACGCGGAACACCATCTCATCGGAGAGCCCGAACTGACGCACGAGGTAGTCGACCATCTCGACGGGGCAGTTGTCCGCGACCTCGAGGCGGACCTCGTCGCCATAACGCCGGGACGGGAGCTCGCCGACGAGCGCGCGCATCAGGTCGTCGACGTCCTCGGCGTCGACAAAGAGCTCGCTGTTGCGGGTGACGCGGAACTGGTGGCACGCGGTCAGCTCCATGCCGGGGAACAGGTCTCCGACCCGCGCGTGGATGACGGAGGAGAGGAATACGAAATCGTTGCGGTCGTCGCTCACCTCGGCGGGTAGCCGGATGAGCCTCGGCAACGCTCTCGGCGCCTGGACCACCGCCATCCCGCTGGCGTGCCCGAACGCGTCCTCGCCGGTGAGCGAGACGATGAAGTTGAGGCTCTTGTTCAGTATCGACGGGAACGGATGGACCGGGTCGAGCCGGATCGGGCTCACGATCGGGAGGAGCTGCTCGGTGAAGTAGCGCGTGATCCACACATCCTGCGCGTCGCTCCACTCGCCGCGGCGCAGGAACCGGACCCCCTCGCGTTCGAGCGCGGGGAGGATCGTGCCGTTGAGCAGCTCGTACTGATCGCCGACCAGGGCGTGCGCGTCGGCGCTGATGCGGCTCAGCACCTCGCTCGGCGCGAGGCCGTCCGCGTTGCCGTACACCGCACCGTACTGGATCTGGTGGAGCAGCCCTGCGACCCGGACCTCGAAGAACTCGTCCAGGTTGGCACAGGAGATGCACAGAAACCGGAGCCGCTCGAGGAGCGGAGTGGCGGGGTCGCGCGCCTGTTCGAACACCCGCCGGTTGAACGCGAGCTGACTGAGCTCCCGATTGATGTAGAGATCAGGATTGTCGAGCGATGGCGTATCCACGGTGCGTCTTCGTCGTGTCCGGGGCATGAGGACGAGTCACGATTCCGGCCAATGTGCCTGCCTTGAGGGTACATCAAGGGGAGAAGGCGGTTCCATGACTCAGCGCATCGTGAGCGGTTGATCTCGTGTTGCTCGCAAGGTGCGCACCCTGCGCCCCGTACTGTCTCATCACGATGGCTGGCTGTCCGCGACAGAGCCTCCCTCAGCTACAGGTTCAGCCGCCACGGGTTGATGGAGTCCGGAGACTCGGTACGGCTGGAGAACGATGTCCGATATGTTGTGTCTCGAAACGATACTTCGACACGGGCTTGGGATCCGCCGCGTCGGCGTTTGACCAGTCGTCTTGTTCTTCGATTCGATGGCAGGAACAGACGTACCAACTTGTCGGGAAATCTCACCTCCGATTTCGTGGCGTCACATGCCGCGTAGGCCACTTTCATCAGGTGCGTCTTCCCCGTGCCGTTGGCTCCCAGAAAGACGTTGACTCCAGGCGAAGGCGACAAATCCAACGACCCGAACGCCGTGAAGCGTTCCAACTTGATCCGCGTGATCGCTGATGGAGTGTTGGGTATTTGAAACTGACGCGTGTTCAGCCAAGCGTGACGAGGTGTGAATCCGTGCGGGTCAGGCTGCGACGCCAGCCGGACAGGCGACCCCAGTACCCCCGTGGCCGCAATAGCCGAACGGGTTCTTGGCGAGGTACTGCTGGTGGTAGTCCTCGGCGTAGTAGAACGGGCCGGCGTCGAGGATCTCGGTGGTGATGCGGCCATGGCCCGCGGCGGAGAGGGCCTGCTGATACGCATCGCGTGATGCGAGCGCCTGCTCGGCCTGCGTTTCGGAGCAGGTGTAGACGCCCGAGCGGTACTGCGTGCCGGTGTCGTTGCCCTGGCGCATCCCCTGGGTGGGGTCGTGGGCTTCCCAGAACGTCTTGAGGATCGCGTCGTAG
>JAKZYK010000353.1:0-3424 GCA_047514485.1 Gammaproteobacteria bacterium | reverse complement strand
GTCGATGTCGTGGACTTCGCGGGCGAATACCTCGAACGAAATCGGCCCTCCGTATCCCGCAGCGATGAGCGCCGAAATCTGGCCCGTGTTTCCGAGCCTGTCCCGCTCGTCCACCAGGATGCGATGCTCGTCCTCCATTTTCGAAGCGGCAAGGTGCGGGTCGACGACGCCGGAGACGTGCACGATCCCAGTATGCTCCGGGAAGAGCGGCCCGCCCCCCGCGAGATGGTGGTGAAAAGTGTCATGCACGAGCCGGAAGGTGTCCGCCGCATCGAGCTCGTCGATCGCCTCCACCGCCTCCGACTTGTACCGCAGCGCGCAGACCTCGAACCCCAGCGGTTCCACGAGACCCGTGATTCCGGCGTCCTCGAGCATCGGCCCGAGTCCGCGCAGCGCGGCGCGCAAGTTGGCTTGGCGTTCGCCGTCACCCGTGCCGATGCCGTCGTTGCGGGGGATGAGGCACACGGCTTCGGCACCCGCGGCGGTGGCGGTCCGAACGAGATCCCGCGCCTCGCCTTCCCTGGAATCGTCCCATGCGTTGAACCGCTTGACCTCGGCCACGCACAGGATGCGAAGGCCCTTCTCACGCGCCATCGCGCCTGCCTCTTCCGGGGCCCGGCCGTCGAACAGCGGCTTCCCCAGGTCGTTGCGAACCTCCACGCCGATGCATCCGAGCCGGGCGGCGAGATCGATGAGCGTGGCATAGCTCGCGTTGGCCACGGTCATGTGGTTCAGCGCGAAATCGACCATCCGGTGTCTTGCCTCGGCAGTGTCGACGCGTACGTTCAGGGTGAGCTCGCGGTGCGGCGCAACCAGCGTAGCGGTCGGCGATTCGATCCCGATGTCCTTCTCAGTGCACGATCACGAACGGGTGACCGAACGATGACAAACGACCTCCAGGGATCGTACGGACAAACGTGAGACTACACTAGCACACGGGAATTCTCGACAAGGTGCGGTGGCCGTGTTCGCGGGCGAATGTCGGAAGGCTCGACACGTCCGGTTCGTGTGCCGCATCGGGATGAACAATGGCCAAACGCGACTACAGCCTCCTTGGTATCGACGGCGCCCGTGCGGTGGAAACGGGGCTTGCCGCGGCCACGTGGTATCACAGCGAAATCCCTCGCAGGCTGGTGAAGGACCTGATGAAGCGGACCGACCAGCCCGCAATCCGGGATACGTTCGTGCTGTTCGGCGCGATGGCGGTCTTCGCCGGCATCGGCGTTGCTCTATGGCCCTCCGGGTGGTGCGCGCCGTTCTGGCTTGCCTACGGCGTGCTGTACGGCTCGGCAATGGACTCGCGCTGGCACGAGTGCGGTCACGGCACGGCATTCCGTACCGGATGGATGAACGACGTCGTCTATCACATCGCGAGCTTCTGCATGATCCGCAATCCCGTCACCTGGCGCTGGAGCCATGCGCGCCACCATACCGACACGATCATCGTCGGACGCGACCCGGAAGTCGTCGTGATGCGTCCGCCTGCGCTGTTGCGAATCGCCATGAATTTCTTCGGCATCTTCGATTCGATCAGCGGCTGGTCCCGTATGCTGTTGAACGCATCGGGCAAGCTCGACCCGGAGGAGGCGACATTCATCCCCGACTCCGAGCAGCCCCGGGTCGTCCTGGTCGCGCGTGTATGGGTGGCGATCCATGCCGCGACCATCGCGCTTGCGGTGGCGATGCAGTCGGTCGTGCCGCTCATGGTAATCGGACTGCCTCGCCTCTACGGCGCATGGCACCATGTCATGACCGGCGTTCTGCAGCATGGGGGCCTGGCCGACAACGTGCTCGACCATCGCCTGAACAGCCGCACCGTCTACCTGAACCCGATCTCGCGGTTCATCTACTGGAACATGAACTATCACGTCGAGCACCACATGTTTCCCATGGTGCCCTTTCACCGGCTGCCGGACCTGCATGAGGCGATCAAGCACGACCTTCCCGCCCCGAACACCTCGATCGTGCAGGCGTATCGGGAAATGTGGCCCGCCGTCCTGCGCCAACTGCGTTGCGAGAACCACTTTCTGAGGCGGAATCTGCCCACGACGGCCAGACCCTATCTCGAAGACCCGCGATTCGAGGCGCCGGGTGCAGGGGCGTTGCGAATCGGGTCCGGTTGACGACGATGAGCGACTGGATCGACGCCTGCGCAGCGGACGCGATCGACGCGGAGGACGTGATCCGTTTCGATCACGGCGGCCGGACCTTCGCCATCTACCGCAGTCCGACTGACGAGTACTTCTGCACCGACGGACTCTGCACGCACGAACATGCGCACCTCGCCGACGGACTCGTCATGGACCATGTGATCGAATGCCCCAAGCACAACGGCCGGTTCGACTACAGAACGGGGGAGGCGACGCGTGTCCCGGCCTGCGTCGATCTCCGCACCTATCCGGTCAAGCTCGAGGGCGGGCGCGCCCTGATCGAAGTCTGACGGAGCCGGTGGAATCGGTGTGGGCTACGGCCGCTGCGGTTGCGGCGTGAGGCGAACCCGGGTGCCGCTCCGTCCAGACTCGTCGATTGCGTAGATGATGCGCTCGATTTCGAGTGCGGCGGCGAAGTCCGGATGAATCGGCCTGTCCCCTGCGATCCCGGTCAGCAGATGCTCGACTTCGACGACCTTCAGGTCGTTGAACCCGAATCCATGGCCGGGTGCCGGCACGAACGCGCCGTAGGGGGGATGGGCGGGACCGGTGAGGATCGTCCTGAAGCCGGCTTTCGGGCCCGAGGCGGCGGCTTCGTAGAGAAGCAGCTCGTTCAGACGCTCCTGATCGAAGCACAGCATGCCCGCCTCGCTGTGAATCTCCCACGCGAGCCGGTTCTTCCGTCCCCAGGCGGAGCGCGACATGGAGAGCAATCCGTCGCAGCCGTTCTCGAATCGCACCAGGGCGGTCGCGATGTCCTCGTTCTCCAGCGGGTCGGAGCTGGGTTCGCCTGAACCATCCGCCTCGGGGGAGTGCCGTGAATAGACGACCCGGGTCTCCGCCAGCACGCTCTCCATGGGACCGGCGAGGTGCAGCGCGGCGGCCACGAGGTGACAGCCCATGTCGCCGAGCACCCCCAGCGCGGCCTCCCTTCGCAGCGAGCGCCACGTTCCGGGCAGAGCGGGATCGGCCATGTAGTCCTCGTCGAATATCCCACGAAAGTGGATGATGCGACCGATGCTGCCGCCTTCGAGCAGCGCCTTCGCGTGGAGGACGGCCGGATTCCTGAGGTAGTTGTATCCCACGAGCGTGCGCACCCCGGCACGTGCCGCCGCGGCCGCCATTTCCTCGGCCTAGCCCGACTTCCGCAACTCGCGGCCAAAACGCGCATAACTCGTTGATTTCTGGTTCACGGAAGCCAAAGGTCGGCACTACAAGGCCGCGTGCCGAAGGGGAGGATAAGGGGGGATTCAGACGCAGATTCGAGGCGGGGG
>JAKZYK010000352.1:0-13126 GCA_047514485.1 Gammaproteobacteria bacterium | reverse complement strand
CGTGCGCGAGTGGTGGCGGATGATCTCCCGGCAATGTCCCCGATGAACGAATCAGTCCTGCATTGCGACTACTCCACAAGCTCGGCGATCGCCCCGAGCGCGTGCTCCAGATCCTCATCATCGGTGAAGTAGCCGGGGGCGATCCGCACTGCACCGAGGATCGCCGTCGTGCCCTGGTCCTCGTGCACCAGCGGGGCGCAGTGCAGGCCGGCGCGCACGCAGACGTGGTAGTCCGCATCCAGCATCTCGCTGACCTGGGTCGCGGGCAACCCCTCGATGTTGAACGACAGCGTCGCGACCCGCGGGCGGTTCCCGCGCGGCCCATACACCTTGATCCCATCCATGGAATCGAGCGCGTTGTGGATGTGGCGGATGTGGCTCACCTCCACGGACTCGATGTGGGCGAGCGCGTGCCCGCATGCCGTGGCGTGGTCGATCCCCGAAGCGGCGCCGGGTTGGGCGCGGCCGAGATCCGCGAACCATTTCTGCGCGGCGTTCAGGCCCGCGATGCCCGGGATCGAGCCGGTACCCGCCTCGAGGCGGTGCGGGTAGGTGTCGGGCTGGAACTCCGAGATCGAGTCGACGCCGGTGCCGCCGACCCGGACATGCCGGATCTCGACTCCATCGGCGACGATCATCCCCCCGATCCCCATCGGCCCGAGCAGGCCCTTGTGGCCGGTGAAGCACAGGACGTCGATCCCGAGCGCGTCCATGTCGATGGGCAGCACCCCGGCGCTCTGGGCGGTGTCGACGACGAAGGTCGCTCCGGCCTCGCGCGCAATCGCCCCGATCGCGGCCAGATCCTGGACCGATCCAAGCACGTTCGAGCCGTGGTTGACGACCACGACCCGGGTGCGCGGACCGAGCGCATCCCGGATCGCACCGGGGTCCACGTAGCCTTCGGCGTCGCTCCCGACCCTCGTCACCCCCACCCCGTGATCGCGCTCCAGGTGATACAGCGGGCGCAGCACGGAGTTGTGCTCGACCCGCGTGGTAATGACGTGATCGCCCTCGCCGACGAGGCCGAACAGCGCGATGTTCAGCGAGTCGGTGACGTTCTGGGTGAACACCACCCGATTCGGGTCGCCGCGGAAGCCGAAGAACTGCGCGAGCAGGCGCCGCGTCTCGAAGATCATCTGCTCCGCCTCGATGGCGAGGGTGTGTCCGGCCCGGCCCGGGTTGACCCCATGACTGCGGAAGAAGGCGTCCATGAACCGGTACACGGGCTCGGGCTTCGGCCACGTCGTCGAGGCATTGTCGAGGTAGTAGTGCTCCTTCATGGCAGGGTCCTCGGTCAAAGGGGTAGAAGCTTGGTGCGGCCGGATCAGATCTCATGGTCCTGCCGAATCTCCCGCCAGAGCCGGAGCGCCAGAGGGAAGTCACCATCTCCCAGCGCGACCACGGCCCGCACGGCCAGGGAGTCGGGGGACCGGTGGAGCGTACAGGCGAGGCTCGCGCTGGCGCGGGCTTCAAGCCTGCACCCGCGATCGAGCGCGGCGAGCGCTCGCCGCCGGTGGCCGGCCGCTGCCTGCTCGATCGCCAGCACCTGACGTAGATCGGTCCGGCACCGGCGGCAGAACGGACCCTCCAAATGCCTGGCTCCGCATGTCGGACATCGTCTCACGCGGGCTAGTCCAGGTAGAAGAGAATCTCGTCGAGGTTCTGCCTGATGGCCTCTGCGTCCTCGGCTCGGCCCTCCTTCAGCGCGTTGTGCAGATCCTCCATCAGATCGATCATCTCCTCCTGGTCTTCGTCCGGTGCGGTGTCGAGCGCCTGTGCGGCCCGCTCCAGCGTATCCTGAATCTCCCCCGACGCATCCAGGCGGACAGCTTTCCCGACCGGCACCTCTCCCGCATCTCCCGCCTCTCCGGCGCCCCCGGCGACGGCTTCTTCCTCCTCGCCCCAGAGCCCCTCGATCCGCTCCTTGGAGGCAATGAGGTCCTCCTCGGTGGAGCGCCCCATGGCGTTCTCGACCACGCCGCGGATCTCCCGGCCCGTCGCCCGCTCCACGGCGTGGACTTTCAGCAGGCCGTCGAGGTCCAGGTGGTAGGTGAAGAGAAGACCCTGATCGAACGCCTCCGGCTGCTCGTTCAGGCCGCTGATGAGAAAGGTGCCGATCTCCACGTTCTTCAACGCATCCGGATCCTCGCCCTGATAGACCTTGATCTCCACGGCTCGCTGCGCTTCAGTCACCGTGAAGAAAGCCTCGGTCCGGGTGGTCGGAAGCTTGGTGTTGCGCCGGATGATGGGAAAGAACTGGTGGGCGTACGGCATCCCGTAGAGCTCGCCCAGCGCGCTGGTCCCGAAGGTATAGGGCGTGATGTCGACCAGCACGGAATCCATGTCCTGTCCCATCTCGATCCCGGCCTGCACCCCGGCCCCCAGCGCCACGCACAGATCCGGATCGACTCCGCCGTGGGGCTCCTGCCCCAGTCTCTCCGCGAGAAGCTGGGCAATGCGAGGGATGCGGGTCGAGCCGCCGACCATCAGAATGCGGTCGAGTTGGCTCGGACGCACCGCGGCATCGTTGAGGGCGGTGGTCACGGACTGCATGGTGCGGGCAAGCAGCTCCTCGAGATCGTGCTCGAAGTCGGCGCGGGCCAGCTCGCAGGAGAGATGCCTCGGCTCACCGTCCACCGAAGCGATATGGTCCTCCTCGATGCGGACGTACGGCTGATCCGAAAGCTCGATCTTGGCTCGCTCGGCCGCCCGTCTCAGCCGCGCCTGCATCAGAGGGTCCTGGCGGGCGCCGTCGATGCCCAGCTCGCTCTCGAGATGAGTGTTGAGGCGCTCGGCGATCATCGCGTCGAAGTCGTCGCCGCCCAACTGATTGTCCCCGGTGGACGCCAGCACCTCGACCACGCCGTCTTCGATCGACACCACCGAGACGTCGAAGGTCCCGCCGCCCAGGTCGTAGACGAGGATCGTGCGCTGTCCCTCGCCGCGGCTCTCGTAGCTGAGGGCGGCGGCGGTCGGCTCGTTGATGATCCGCACGACCTCCAGCCCGGCGATCCGACCGGCCTCCCGGGTCGCCTGACGCTGGGCGTCGGTAAAGTAGGCCGGCACGGTGATGACCGCTTTGTGGACATCCTGGCCGAGGGCGCGGGCCGCCCGCTCCTTGAGCGCCTTGAGAATGAAGGCAGAGATCTCCTGGGGCGCATACTCCTCCGCTCCCATCCGCACCCGTGTGTCGGAGCCCATCACTCGCTTGATGGACAGCACCGTCCGATCCGGGGCGACGGCGGCCTGGTTGCGGGCCTGGCGCCCGACGATGACGTTACCCCCTTCATCCAGCCCGACGCACGAGGGCAGGATGGCATCGTCGTCCTCGCGGACGACCTCCGGCTTCCCCCCGGACAGGATCGCCACCTCGGAGTTGGTCGTGCCCAGATCGATGCCGATGACCGGCTCGGAATCCATTGCAATTACTCCTCCATGTTGAGACGGTTCACTGCTACGTCGGCGAGTCGCAGTACATCGCCATCCCGCGTGAATCCACTGAGCAGCTCCTCGACGACCACGCCGTCCTTGGCCAGCTCGACCCGGCGAGTCTCCATCGCATGCATGGTACGGGAATCGAAGGGATGCCCCGTGGTCTGCAAAAGCCGCACGCCGAACCGGGACAGCATCCGGTCGAAGCGTCTGACCGCCATCTCGTAACCATCCACGACCCCGGCGATCCCTTGCGGCGGACGCCGAAACAACCCCGGCCGTTCGCGCAGCCTGGCCGCCGCTTCACGGCCTCGCATCAGGGTGTCGCGCACCTCCAGCACGGACCGCAGGCAGCGGTTCTCGGCCTCTCTGGTGATCCGCTTCTCGAAGGCCGCCAGATCCTCTTCACGGCGCTGTATCAGTTGCGCGGCGGTCTCGTAGCCGGCCGCCGCCTTCGCAAGCTCCCGGCCCGCCTTGGACTGCTCGCGGTTCTGCAGGCGGATCTCCTGGCGTAGGGCGGCGAACTCGGCGAACAGGTCGCGCAGGTCGCATTCGGGCGGCTCCTGGTCCTCGGCGTCCAGGTCCGGGGAGTCCTCCGCCACATCGTCAAGCCACTGCCGAAAGTCATCCAGCGCGCGTTGCTTCCAGTCGCCGCTTCGTTCACTCATCCAGCTTGCCTTCCGCCGCGAGGAGGGTCTTCAGGCCCGGGGTCGAACGCGAGTGCGAGTGCGCGCGCGCCCGCACCAGCGCCTCAAGCGCCAGCTCGAAATCGCCGTACCGGGTCAGCCCGAAAATCGCGGTCTCCACCCGGGTACGCTCATCCTTCAGAGCGTCGTAAGCGGCGATGATCCGCTGACTGTACTCGGGCTCCCGGCTGGGCGGATACGCGCGGATCAGCTCCAGGTAGCGCCGACGGATCTCATCCTGGGAGGCGGATGGGGGGAGCCCCAGCGCCAGATAATGGGCCAGCATCATTCCTGCTCCTTACTGGTGTCATTTCTTCCCTGCACCGGGGAAGAGAAGGATCTGTGCTTCCCGCGAAAGCACGCTGCGCAGCCCCGCCGCTTCACACTTGCGTGCCAGCCGATCCAGCGTGCGGCGGTTGTGGGGCTCCTCTCTCGCGAAGGCGGCCATATCCTCGAGCGCGAACGAAGGGATGCCGAGCAGGCCATGCCGGTCGATGAGATCTTCCAGCATACCCAGCTCCCGTGCTGCCCCGCCGTCTCCGAACAGCGATCCCTGAGGAGGAGGCTCCGGCGATGCGCCCGCCGTACTGCGTCTCAGCGCTTCCAGAAATTCATCGACCAATATCTTGCTCACCAGCTCCGGCGTCGAAGTCGAGGGCGGGGGCGGGGGCGGGGGGTCGATGATCTCGTTCAGGACGTCTTCGATCGAAAATGGCGCTCCATGGCCGAAGAAGGAAACGGGCATGTCCAGCAGCGCGAAGTCGAACTTCTGCAAGGCTTCGCGCAAGATGCCCCGGGCATGTCGGGCAAGGCGCATCGACGCGACACGCAGCCGCTCCAGGTCGGATGCGCTCGTCAAGTCGAGGGCTTCCATGAAACGTCTGGCATCGCGGTCCTGGCGCTCCTGGTAGCGGACCACCGCCAGGTACAGGAGCAGCAGCGGATCGCGCCGGTATTTCTTCACACCGCGCAAGCGGCGATTGATCTCGGCACGGACCGCGGCCCGCCGCCCGCAGTCCATCAGCACGTCGAAGACGGCCAGAAGCCGGTCCCCGTCCAGGCGCCGCATGATGTCGGCCCACCAGTCGGCCAGGACCGGGGCGATGTGAAGACCGCTGAAGAGGATACGCAGATCGCCGGGCAGAGGCGCCAGCAGGTCCACCATCTCATCCGGGCCGAGATCGTCGATAGCGGGCGCCTTGCGGGCCAGAAGCCCTTTCACCGTGCTCTCCATCTCCGGACTGACGTTCTTGACGTGGCTGTTCTCGCTCAAGTCGTGGATCAGGAGAGCGAGGGTTCTGATCTGCGCATCGGGAGGCAGATTCTCCAGGTGAGGCGCGACCACCCCGGCGGCGTCCCCGCCGGCGGATACCACTGCCAGCAGAAGCTGCTTCGCCTGCAGGAGGGTCCCGAGCTTCGGCCGGCCCAGCTCCTCGGCGCGCTGGAGATCCCGAGCGGCGAGTGCGAACCGTCCGCTCTTGCGGCTCTGATCGGCGGATTTGAGGAAGCCGATGGCCTGCAGATCCAGAATTCGTTCGTCGTGGGGGGCGCGCAGGCGCGCCTCGGCCAGAGCATGCTCGGCCCGGCGGTACGCGTTCCTGGAGTAATGAAGCGCGGTCAGCTCCAGCCAGGGATCCGGATCCTCGGGGAAGCGGGTTGCCATCTCCTCCAGGATGCTCCGGAGCCGGGGCTTGTTGTCCCTGTGTCCCCGCAACAGATCGAGAAGGAAACGATAGCCTTCGCGGTTGCCGGGATCGGCATCGAGGCTCGCCACCATCAATTCGACGAACAGCATCTCGGGCTCGTCGATCCGTCCGTCCAGCAATGCGGACAGCGTCTTCACCATCCGGGGAGGCAGGTGTTCGGGATGCTGGACGGCCTGATGGCCGGTTCGAGCCAGGGCCTCGAGCACGCGGCCTCGGGCCAGGGCCCGATCCGCGGCTCTCGGAAACTCTACCGGCAGCCGCTTGAGGTAGGCGGCGGCCGGCGCAGGATCCCAGGTGTCCGGGGCCAGCCTCTGGAGCAGCAGCTCGATTCGGGCCAGCGCGCCGGCAACCCGCTCGGCCGGAAGGAGGCGGCGCATGAGCCCGCGGACCGTCTGCATGGAGAACTGGTGCCGCTGGGTCGCCAACCCGGCGATCTGCAACAGGTCCATGCGGGCCGGGTGGGGGTCGTCGGGACCGAGGACATCGGCCAGGCTGACGATCGATCGTTCGACAACGCGTGGGCGGTCTTTCCCGCGCAGAGCCTGGCGCAGCTCCTCGCCCAGGACCTCGACCGCCGTGCCGACCGTTCCCAGTGCCCGCTGCACCTGGACCGCTCCAGCCTCCCCTTCGCCGGTACACAGGCGTCTCCATTCGGCAACCGTGTGGGCGAGGGCAAAGTCGGCCGGCAGCAGGTCGAGGGTTCGGCGCAGCCCCTGGTCGTCACCGGCGCCGAAACACACCATGGCCTTGCAGAACACGCGCCAAGCCGCGAACGGGGAGCGCCGGGGCACCCCTCGCAGAAGCTCGGCCACCCGCTCCCAGTCTCCGGCGTCCATGGCATCGAGACTGCGCATGACCTGCCCGGCGTCTCGCCGCAGAGGATGGTCCGCATCAAGGACTTCGACACCCTCCCAGCACCTCCGGATCACGAGCAGGTCCGCCAGCGACCGTTCGGCCTGGAGGACGGGCGGCCGGGCGTTCAGGTAATCCGCGTAGACCGCAAGCGCATCGGCCCCGTCCAGGTAGCCGACGTACCGCGCCAAGTCCTCCTCCCTCAGCGTCCGGGGGGAGATGGACGCCCGATGCTGAGCGGCCCGGATGCGCATGGCGGCAGCTTCTCTGTCCAAGCCGTTCCCCGCCAGTTGCCGGGCGCGCTGGATGCAGGCGCAGAAGAACAGCAGGGGCAGTCCCTCCGATTTGCCGTCTTCGTGCTGCGCCTGTCTGAGCTGATCGAGAGCCCCGCGTCCGTCGCCCTTGGCCAGGCTCTGCCAGACCTGCTCGAACAGATGTTCCGGGGATACGTGCCGCGACTGCGACTGCGACTGCGACTGCGATCGCTTCCGCTTGCGATTTTTACGGCTGTGCTTGCCGGGCGCCATTCTCAAGCCGCAACCGGCGCTCCCGCACCCTCCTCCGCGGGCCGGGTCGCTCCCTCGCCGATGCGGAGCAGGCTCGGGAGCAGGAGCAGGGTGAACGCGGCGCTCACGCACATGCCGCCGATGATGACCGCGGCGAGACCGCGGTAGAGCTCGCTTCCGGCCCCCGGGATGAGCAGCAGCGGCAGCATCCCGAAGATGCTCGTCAACGTGCTCATGAGGATCGGGCGCAGCCGCATGCCGACCGCCTCCGTGACCGCGGTGCGCCGCGCGAGACCGTGGCGTTCCATCGCCCGGGTCTGATGCACGAGCAGGATCGCGTTGTTGACCACGAGTCCGAGCAGAATGATGAATCCGATCATGGTGAGCAGATCGAGGGGCTGGCGCACTCCGAGCAGATCGTTCATCAACCGCAGCATGACCAGGCTGCCGACGGTGGCGAGCGGCAGTGCGAGCAGCACCAGCACGCTGTCCTTGAACGATCGGAACAGCGCCGCCATCAGCAGGAAAAGAATGACGATTGCGAGCACGAAGCTTCCGCTCATGCTCTCGAGCGCAGTCTGAAGCTTGTCCGCGGTCCCGGTGAAACGCACCTCCCCGTCGTCGGGGAGCTGGGCTTCGACGAGCGGGACGACCTGGGCCTTGATGATGCCGAGCGCCTCCTCGAGCGACATCCCGTCCGGCGGCGTGACCTGCAGGGTGACGGTACGGCGCCGGTCGAGGCGGCGGATCTCGTTGGGGCCGGCGGTGCGGACGATCCGGGTGAGTTCGCTCACCGGGAGCACCCCGCCCGGGGTCGCCAGCGGGATCGACGCGAGCTCCTCGGGAGTCTCCCACCGCGGGACCCGAACCACGATGTCGAGACGCTGCTCGCCGTCGAAGTAGTCGCCGACGTAGAGCCCTTCGCCGAGCGCGCGGGTCACCGACGCCATCACCCCGCGACTCCAGCCTGCCTCGGCAAGCCGGCGCTCGTCGGGCACCAGCCGGAGTTCGGGATCGGCGAGCTCAAGCCCCGGAAACGGACGCACGCTCGCCCCGGGCAGCGCCTGGTTGACGCCGATGAATCCTCCGAGCGCCGCCTGCATCAGCGCGTCGATGTTTCGCGCCTGGATGTTGACGTCGATGGTGTTGCCCGCTCCGAAGCCGCCGAACAGGGAGGCGCGCTTCGCGAACGCGATGGTGTCGGGGAATCCGTGTATCGCATTGTTGATGATCGGAATCAGATCGTCGGTGCGCGCTTCGTCCTCCGTTCTCGCCCCCATGAACACCCCGCGGGAGAACGCGACGAAGAAGTAGCTCTCGACCTTCGGCTCTTTCTCCCCGGTGACGTATGGCTGGATCCGCTCCGCGACGACGCTTCCCATCTCCTCCTCGAGGTGATCGATGTTCACTCCTGGAGGTGGAATGATGAACGCGAAGACGAGGTTTTGATTGCCCTCGGGCAGGTAGCTCGCACGCAACGCCCACGGAGATTCCGGCACCAGTGCGGCGAGCCGTTCCGGGACGGGGATGAGCCCCAGGATCGACCTCGGCGCGAGTGCGAGGGAGACGCCGAGCGGTATCGCGATCAGGGTCACTATCCAGAACGCCCGTCTCGCCGGCCCGTCGGTAAGCCACACGATCATCGAGGTGATGCCCTGCCGCCAGCGTGCGTGCTTGTCCACGGGCTGGGCGCCGGCGAGCCATATCGACGCCGCGGCCGGGACGACGGTCAGGGCCACGACCATCGACGCGATGACCGCCACCGAGATGGTGAGGGCGAGGTCCGCGAAGAGCTGGCCGGCTTCGTCGGCGAGGAACACGATGGGCAGGAAGATAGCGACGGTAGTCGCGGTCGACGCGAGCAATGCGCCCCACACCTGCTCCGGCCCCATGAGCGCCGCCTCCTTCGCCTCCATGCCCCGCTCGCGCAGCCGGACGATGTTCTCGAGTACCACGATGGCGGCGTCCAGGGTCATCCCCACCGCGAACGCGAGGCCCGCGAGGGAGATGATGTTGACGGTCCGTCCGGCGACGTCGAGGCAGAAAAACGCTGCGAAGAGCGACACCGGGATCGCGATCGCAACCAGCACCGTCGTGCGGAACGTCCGCAGGAACCACCAGAGCACGATGATGCTGAGCGCGATGCCGAGACTGAGGTTGTTGCGGACCAGATTGACCGAGCGATGGATGTAGATGGTCTCGTCGTAGGCCTGCTCGAAGATCAACCGGGCGCGGGCGAGCGGACCCTCGGCAAGCTCCGCCGCGGCCTTCTTGAGCCCCTCCATCACTTCCAGGACGTTCACACCGATCTCGCGGTGGGCGTTGATCGCGAGCGACCGCACCCCCTTCGCGAGGACGAAGCTCTTGCGATCGACGAGCGCGACCTCGATGTCGGCCACGTCGCGCAGCCGCACCGGGAGTCCGTCACGCCACTCCAGGACCAGCCCTCCGAGCTCCTCGGCACCGAACGCGCCGGTAAACCGCAGGGTGTAGCGGCGCTTGCCGACGCTCACGTCGCCGCCCGAGATGTCCTGGTTGGCGCCGGCCAGACGCGCCGCGGCCGGCAGCTCGATGCCGAGGCTCGCGGCCCGGTAGGGGTCGAAGGTGATGCGGACCTCGCGCTCGCGCCCGCCGTAGACCTCGGAGCGCGCCACCCCAGGGACGCGCTCGAATCGGGTCTGGACGACCTCCTCGGCGTAGTCCTTGTAGCCCTGGATGTCGCGGGGGTTTCCTTCGCCGGTGCGGGTGATGAACCATGCGATGGCGCGGCTGTTGCCGCCGACGGTGTCGATGATCGGCTCGTTGGCGTCCTCGGGATAGCGCGGGACGCGGTTGAGGCGGTTGAGCACCTCGATCAGCCCGCGGCGCAGGTCGTGCCCGACCACGAACTCGATGGAGACCTCGCCCTGGCCGCGCTGGGCCTTGGAGACGATGCGGTTCACCCCGGACAGCCCGCGCAGCACCTTCTCCTGCGGCTCGATGATCTCCGCCTCGACCTCCTCGGGTGCGGCCGCGCGCCATTCGGTGCGGATGGTGATCTCCGGCCTCTCGACCTCGGGCGTGAGCTGGATCGGCAGGCGCGAGAGGCTGAGCCCCCCGAACAGGATGACGAGCAGCACCGCGACCAGTGTCGCGGTCGGATTGGAGAGCGCGAGCCGGGTCCAGCTCACGCCGGCGGCCTCCCCAGTCCATGCAGCGCCACACACATGCCGGTGAACCCGTCAACGCGGGCCGTATCCGGCTCATGCGGCGGCCTCCCCGGTAAATGCAGCGTCCCACACATGCCGGTGAACCCGTGAACGCGGGCTGCGTCTGGCCCATGCGGCGGCTTCGAAGGCATCATCGAGTGCAACTCACTCCGGCGGCTCGGCGGCCTGAACCGCCACCGGCGGCTTGGCGGCCTGAACCGCCACCGGCTGCCCGGGCCGCAGCCGCTCGCCGCCCCGGATCACGACCCGATCGCCGGGGACGATGCCATCGACCTCGATGAGCGCTCCCTGGGCAATACCGGGAGTGACCGCGACGCGGTCCGCGAGATCGTTCTCATCGACGCGATAGACGGCCGCGCCGTCCCGGCGCAGCACCAGCGCGTCGCGGGGTATGGCAACGACCGCGCGCGCGGCCGCGGTCGGGATCGCCACCCTCACATCCTGTCCTACCGGCCAGAATTTGTCGTCGATCCGCAGCCGGAGCTCGTACAGCCGGGATCGGTTGTCGCCGACCGGTACGATCGCCCGGACCTTGCCCGCGGTCTTCCTCGATTTGGTCTCGAGCGCGAGCTCGCTGCCCTCGTGGACGAATGCGAGCGCAGCGATCGGGATCCAGGTCTGGACCTCGAGCGACTCGGCGTCGACGAGCCGCACCACCGTTTCGCCTCTCTTGGCCCATTCGCCGTTCTGCCGCAGACGCTCCGTCACGATCCCGCCGAAAGGAGCCTTGATCCGCGTTCGCTCCAGACGTTCCCGGGTCAGTGCGGCGCGGGCACGGACCGCGAGCAGCTCGCTGCGAGTGATGTCGCGCTCCGCGACGGCTTCATCGAGGCGGCTGCGCGTTGCCGTATTCTGCGTGACCAGCTTGTCGAGCCGCTTGACCTGCGCGTCGAGATAGGTGAGCCGGGCACGCTCGCGGGCGACCGCCGCCTCATCCTCCGCGAGCGATTGCCGGAGCAGCGCATCGTCGAGCCGCGCGACCAACTCGCCTTCGGCGATCATCGTGCCGACCTCGGCGACCCATTCGATCCGGCCTTCCACCTCGGCCGCGACTCGCGCCTGGTTGCGGCTGATCACGGTGCCGGGGTACCAGGTGACGGGGGCGAGCATACGGCTCTCGGCCCGCACCACCACGACGGGAGCGGGCGGCGGACCCTTCCCGCCCTGCGCAGTCACCGGCGCCGCGAATGCCGCCGCGAGCAGCACCGCAAGCAGTGCCGGCGTGGTTCGGCACACCGGCAAAAGGAGACTCGGCATCATGCTGTGCCTGTGGGTCCGTGGCCGCGGGAGGGCCATCAGTTATTGTGCCGGCGATGAATGCTTCACGCACGCGCCCATGCCGGTGATCGGTCGCGCCGAGAAATCCATCGCTTCGAGAAATCGGATGCGCCCCCGGGGCACCGCCCGTTCCGTCAGCGGTAGCGGCGGCGAAGAGATTGAGCGCCGAGCCGCGCTACCCTGGGAGCCCGAGATTCTCCCGCAGGGTCGCTCCCGCGTAGTCGCGGTGGTAGATGCCGCGGCGCTGGAGCTCGGGGACGACGAGGCGGACGAAGTCCTCGTATGTTCCCGGAATGTGCGTCGCGGCGAGGACGAAGCCGTCGCAGGCCGGGCGCTCGAACCATTCCTGGAGTTGGTCCGCGACCATCGCGCCGGTGCCGACGAAATGGGGCATCTCGCGCACCGTGCCCCGGTTGGAGAACCGTACGAAGTCGTCGCGGGTCGGGTTCGGATTGCCGCTGAGACGGACCACGCGGTCGCGTATCGCCTGAAGCCCGCTGATCGAGCGCAGCTCGTCGTCGGTGAACGGATCATCGGGCGCCTTGGTCGCGAAGTCGAAGTTGAGCGCTTCGGACAGCAGGGCGAGGGTGTCGATGGGCCGCGAGAGCCGGTCGACGAACGCGGCCTTGTCCTCCGCGATGGTCCGAGTCTCGCCCACCGTGGTGTAGACGGCGGGCGCAATCCGCAAGCTGTCGGGGTCGCGCCCCGCGGACGCGGCAAGGGCGCGCGTCTCCGCGTACGCACGCTCCCCGAACTCCAGGGTGGGGTAGATCGCGAAGATGACCTCCGCCCAGCGCACCGCGAACGCCCGGCCCCGCCCGCTCTGCCCGGCCTGGATGATCACCGGGTGGCCCTGCGGCGACGGAGGCACGGTGAACGGCCCGCGGGAGTGGAAGTACCGGCCGCGGTGGTCGAGGCGGCGCACCTTCGACGGATCGGCGAACACGCCGCTCGCCTTGTCGAGCACGATCGCGTCCGGCTCCCATGCCTTCCAGTGCGCGAGCACGACTTCGACGAACTCGTCGGCGCGGTCGTAGCGCGAATCGTGGTCGGCGACCCCGTCCGCGCCGAAGTTCGCAGCCTCGGAATCGTTGAGCGAGGTCACGACGTTCCAGCCGGCCCGGCCGCCGGTCATGTGATCGAGGGTCGCGAAGAGCCGCGCGACGTGAAACGGCTCGTAGTACGTCGTCGAGCAGGTCGCGCCGAGCCCGAGCCGGCTCGTCGCCGCACCCATCACCGAGAGGACCGGGATCGGATCCATCTTCACCACCCGCACCCCGTGGCGCACCGACTCGGTGAAGTCGTCGCCGAAGCGGTCCGGCATCGCAAGGCGATCATCGAAGAATGCGAGGTGGAACTTGCCGTCCTCGAGGGTGCGGGCGATCCGCCGGTAGTACTCCGGCGTCATGAAGTCGCCGGTGGATTCGGGGTGACGCCACGACGCGGGGAAGTTCGAG
>JAKZYK010000351.1:0-5452 GCA_047514485.1 Gammaproteobacteria bacterium | reverse complement strand
AGCGGCGCGTGGTTCGGCAGCATGATGCCCCCGGCGCCCACCCGGATCGTGGACGTCCCGCCCGCGATGTGGCCGATCACCACCGCGGTCGCCGCGCTCGCGATACCGGGCATGTTGTGATGCTCCGCCACCCAGTACCGGCGGTACCCAAGCGCCTCGGCGCGGCGTGCGAGATCCAGAGAGTTGCACATTGAACGCGCGGGGCTCCCGCCTTCGGTGATGGGAGACAGATCGAGAACGGACAGTGCTGTCATTGGTTACTCGCGGCGAGGCGCCAGAACGTGAGCTCTCATGGCTCGAACCGGCCACAAGGGCCGAGACGGGAAGCTCGCGATACAATCGCCCCATGCTCCCCTCGACAGGCTCATCCCTGCATACTGCGATCAGCGGCGCAAGGCCGGCAAGGCCGATCGCACGAACATTCACCCTCGGGTGAGAGGGAGCCGGGGTCGAGAGGTCTGTCGTGGTGTGGTCGCGGTCATAGCTGATGGGCGCCCGCCGTCTCCTGCTCGGCACCCCCCGCTTTCTGGTCGTCTGGCTGATCGGCGGCCTCACGGGCATCGTGCGGTGGCTGCAGCTCCTCGTGCTCGGGCTCTACACGTTCCAGATGACCGACTCGCCACTGCTCGTATCGGCGGTGCCGATGCTGTGGATGCTGCCGCTCGCGTTGTGCGGTCCGCTCATCGGGGTCGTCGCGGATCGAGTCAACCGCAAGCTGCTCCTCGTCGGGTCGCTCGCGATGGCGCTCACCGTCTCCATCGCGATGGTGTTCGCATCGCGCGTCGGCGCGTTCGGCTTCTCGTACGTCGCGGCCGCCTCGGTGCTCGGCGGGATCTTCTGGGCGACGGACATGCCGGTGCGCCGGCGCCTGCTCGGCGATCTCGCCGGCGACGATCTTGCCGCCGCGATGAGTCTCGATTCGGCCACCTCCACTGCCACGCGGATGGCCGGCCCGGTGCTCGGCGGCGTCGTGCTGCAGGCATTCGGCCTCGCCGGCGTGTTCATTCTGAGCGCCGCGGTGTTCGCCGTGTCTCTCGCCGCCATCGTGCTCACTCCCATGCCCGGGACCCCGAGGCGGGTGCAGTCCACGTACTTCGTCCGGGAGCTGATCTCGGGCATCCGGTTCGTCGCCGGCGACGCCAGGCTGCGCTGGGTGTTCTCGATCACCATCGTGTTCAACGTCTGGGGATTCCCCTTCACCTCGATGATCCCCGTCATCGGCGCCGGCCGGCTCGGCCTGGACTCGGCGATGACCGGGCTCCTGTCGAGCACCGAAGGTCTCGGCGCATTCATCGGGGCGATCGCCGTGGCGGTTGCGGCGCGGCCGAGTGGTTTTGCGCCGCTCTTTCTGTGGGGGACCACCGCCTATCTCGCTCTGGTCGGCTGCCTGGGGATGGTCTCGCTCGTTGCCGGTGGGCCGGTGCACTCGTTCCTTGTCGCGTCGGGTGTCCTGCTCGCGATCGGTCTTGCGGGCGCCTGCTTCTCTGCCATGCAGAGCACGCTCTCGTACCTGAACGCGTTGCCGGAGTACCGCAGCCGCGTGCTCGGCGTGTTGACGCTGTGCATCGGCACCGGGCCCATCGGGTTTCTGCACATCGGCTGGCTGGCCGAGACGTTCGGCGCGCCGGTGGCGCTGATGATTACTGCGTCCGAGGGGCTGCTCGCGTTGCTGGTGCTGTGGGTGTACGGCGCGAAGTATGACGGGCTTCGCAACGCCGTCGAATGAAGTACCCGTTCTTGACCCTCCGCCGCATGTACGCCCGTGGCCGCACCGGTCACCACGGCAACGTTACGGGCCAGTGGCGGCATGCTTCCACCTCACCTCATCCCGTTGGATGAGTGAACCCAATCGACTATGTTCTCGCCCCCGTCCTCCGGTTTCTCGGGACGACGCCAATAGTTGTACTGCGGCGTTCAGTCGTCCGCGGAGAGCCGAATCGCTTACCGCAACTGGCTGTCTTTGCTGCCCCTGCGGTTATAACCACTGTGGAGCTTTTGTCGTGCGTCTATCCTGCTTTGACAGCCAACACAGAGGCGTACTCCGGGTACGGCCTCGCGGCGCGCTTGCGGTATTTCCGCATCGCACTCATCGCAGTGACTCAAGCTCTCTCCGGTCGGCAACTGACTTCGAGCTCGCCGGACGGCATCGTCCACGCTCGCATCGATTTGGTCTTGCACGGCCCCATCTTTGGCCCATCCGCCTGCCATCGTGCACTCCTGGCTTGGCGCCGTCTGTCTTCATTGACACGATAGCAAATTCGGCCTCTGCATAGGCGGGCAGCGCGTAGACTGGCATCGCCTCATCCAGAGAGTAGTAGACCACCCGCGCGTCCCCCGGTTGCCGCCCCGGAGGCCGCGAAGCGCAGCTTCCGGACGCCACCCGTGCCGCGAATTCGTGCCTTGGAATCGTACTTTGGGGTGGAGGTTGGAAACCTCACGTGCATCGCCGAACATACCTCCACTCGATACGATGTCATATGATGAGAACGACAATGAGCAACTCAGGCAAGACGGTCATCGTCACCGGTGCGGCGCAGGGCATCGGGCTCGCGTGCGCGCGGCGTTTCGCGAACGATGGTGCGAAGGTGGTACTCGCCGATATACAGGCCGGCAAGGGCGAGGCGGCGGCGCAATCACTGCGCGCTGAAGGCGGCGAGGCGGTGTTCGTCGCCTGCGACGTAGGCGATCGCGCCGAGGTCGATGCGCTCGTCGAGAAGACGGTGGCGGCGTACGGCGGTCTCGACGTGATGATCAGCAACGCCGCGGTGCTCCATCCCGCCGACATCCTCGAGCTCGAGGAAGAAGACTTCGACCGTGTGGTGCGGGTGAACCTCAAGGGGTTCTTTCTCACCGGCCAGGCCGCGGCGAAGCAGATGGTCGCTCAGGGACGCGGCGGCGTGATCATCAACATGTCGTCGATTCAGGCGTACATCACCAACGGAAATCTGCTCTCCTACGCGGTGTGCAAGGGCGGGGTGAAGCAGCTCACGGTGGCGATGGCGCTCGCGCTCGCGCCCAAGGGCATCCGCGTCAACGCGATCGGCCCCGGCAGCATCGCCACCGACATGGTCATGCAACTCATCTCGAGCGAGGAGGCGCGGCGCACCGTGATGTCGCGCACGCCGATAGGGCGGCTGGGGACACCGGCGGAGATTGCGGCGGTGGCCGCGTTCCTCGCGAGCGACGAGGCGTCCTACATCACCGGCGAGACGGTAGTCGCGGACGGCGGCCGCCTCGGGCTGAACTACGTGGTGCCGGTTGTGGATTGAGTGCTGGGCGGGGGAGCGGCTTGGTCTGCCTCTCCGGGCTCTCTGTAGCCATGCGACGAATTTGAATCTTGACAGCACGTAATTCGTGGCATCATGAGGCTTCCATGCGCACCACGGTGACACTCGATCCTGAGACCGAACACCTGATCCGAGAAGCAATGCGTCAGCGAGGCCAGAGCTTCAAGGACGTGCTGAATCGGGCGGTGGTACAAGGTCTGGCGGACCTGCGTTCCGATTCGGGTGAAGCGCCGTTCGTCCCTGCCGCGTACCCGATGGGCTTGCGAGCCGGCCACGATCCCGCGCATCTCGGCGCGCTGGGCGACGATTTGGAAGTGGACGCATTTCTTGAGCTGTCGCGTCGCTTGAGCGAACGGACCGCATCCGGATGATCGTGCCGGATGCGAACCTGCTGCTGTATGCCACCGATTCGACGAGCCCCTTTCACGAAGCTGCCAGGGAGTGGTGGACGGGTTGTCTGAACGGCGCGGTGCCGGTCGGGCTGTGTCACCCCGTGGTGTTCGCATTCGCTCGAATCAGTACAAATCGCCGCGCCTTCGGGCAACCGCTGTCGCTGGCGCAGGCCGCCGAGGTCGTTCAGTCCTGGTGCGATCGGCAGATCACGCGCGTGCTGTATCCGGGCCCCCGGCATGTTCGCAATGTGCTGGAACTTCTGGCTGCAGCCGGGTCGCATGGTGGCAATCTGGTCACCGACGCTCAAATTGCCGAGCTTGCAATTGCCCATCGAGCCGAGGTGCATACTGCGGATCATGATTTCCGGCGGTTTCCCGGTCTGAATTGCCGGTTTCCGCTGGACGCCTGACGTACGATTGCGTCGCCGGGACTCGCCGGGACTCGCCGGGACTCGCCGATGGCCGGCGATACCACCGATCCCGACGTACTGCCGCTTCGAACCCGGTTTCTCCAGGACCGAATCCCCGTGACCATGCCCATCCTGCTCGGAATCGATACCGGCGGCACGTACACCGACGCGGTTCTGTTCGACGAGCAGTCCGGGAAGGTCGTCGCGGCGGCGAAGGCGCTCACCACGCGGCATGATCTGGCGATCGGCATCCGCGGCGCCGCCGAGGTGGTGCTCGACAACTCGGGTGTCGAACCCGCCTCGATCGCGCTCGTCTCGCTGTCGACGACGCTGGCCACCAACGCGCTCGTCGAAGGGCAGGGCGGACGGGTCGGGCTGGTGCTCATCGGCTTCGACGACGCTGCCGCATCGAGGGCCGGAATCTCCGGTGCGTTGCGTGGCGATCCGTGCGTGCGGATTGGCGGTGGCCATGATGCGGCGGGGCGCGCATGCGAGGCGCTGGACCTCGCGGCTCTGGACCGGGCGATCTCCGATGTCGAAGGTTCCGTCGACGCGTTTGCGGTGGCCGGCATGTTCGCGGTGCGCAATCCGGAGCACGAGAACGCGGTGCGCGACCGTCTGCGCGAGCGCACCGGCCGGCCGGTGACGTGCGGGCACGAGCTGTCGAGCCGGCTCGACGGGCCGCGCCGGGCCATGACCTGCGTGCTGAACGCCCGGCTCGTGCCGATCATTCAGCGTCTGCTGGAGGCCGCGGACCGCTCGTTCCAGGTCCTGGGCGTTTCCGCTCCAATGATGGTGGTGCGCGGCGACGGAGCGCTGGTCGGGGCGGAGGTCGCGCGATTGAAGCCGGTCGAGACGATTCTCTCCGGGCCCGCGGCAAGCCTGGTCGGCGCATCTCACCTGACCGGCGAGCGCGACGCGCTCGTGTCCGACATCGGAGGCACGACGACCGACTATGCGCTGCTGGCCGACGGCCGGCCCCGGATCGACTCCGGCGGCGCCACCGTGGGCGGGTTTCGCACGATGGTGGAAGCGGTGGCGATGCGCACCGTCGGGCTCGGGGGCGACAGTGAGGTGCGATGGGGGAACGAGGCGCGTGACGGAAGAACCGGCCAACGGCTGCTGATCGGCCCGCGCCGGCTCGTGCCGCTCTCTCTGCTCGCAACCGAGCATCCGGAACTGGTGGCGGACACCCTGGAGCGGCAGCGCGCCGCACCCCGGCGCGGTGACGGCATCGGCCGGTTCGCGCTGCGCATCGATGCTGTCGATCGGGTCGTCGGCGATCCGAGCCGTCGCGAGGCGATGCTCCTCGATCGTCTCGCGTCCGGTCCCACCTCGCTCGATCGACTGCTCGAATCGCAGG
>JAKZYK010000350.1:0-3571 GCA_047514485.1 Gammaproteobacteria bacterium | reverse complement strand
TTGTAGAAGTAGCGCATGGTCAGGGTATCGATGAGATTGGCCAGTTCGGTGGCCGACTCCCAGGTCAGCTCGCCCGAGAACCGGATGACGGCGTGGTCATGCAACAGCTCGTAATCGACGGAATCCATCGGTCTCGCCTCGTCAGGTCATGATGGTTGGGTTGTGCGCGGCGCTGCGCATCGCTGAGGGGTAGCCGGAGGCGAACGCCCCGGGGATGGACGGAGGACTTTGTCCCCTCGCGTCTGTCCCGGCGTTCTCGCCGCCTGCGTGCCTGTGGTTTCTTCCCCTCGCTTCCCTTCACATCCGTTGCTCCTGCTTCTTGTTGTTCGGGGACCGCTCCGACATCCGCCGTGCGCGCGCTTGCGCGCTCCCCCCGTGTCTCCGGTTTCCCCTCTCCCCCCCTGCCTCGTCCCTCTCGCCCTCGATCCGGGGATTCGCGGCGTCGTGACGGTTGCTCAGTGCGCGGGACAACGGCCTGCTTGATGGATATCGTCATGTCCGTTCTCGCTGCGTGATGGATGGTGGGTGAATGCCCGCGATGTGGCCGCCGGCTCCGGGGGAGGAGCGGACCATCGCGAAGGGACGGGCGGGCGCCGTCGGGCGCGGGAAGCCCTGCGTGACGAGTGCAGTGGTGGGTGAATGCGGGCGGCGTTGCCACCTGTCTCCCGGGAATGAGCGGGTGGTCAGACAGAGAAGCGGCGCCGCGCAGGTGTCACGATGGCCACTTCGGTGCGGCCGAGGTGGCGCAGTGGTGTGCGCGCAAGGCCCGCACATCGATACCGAGGTCGTGGCGCCGGCGAGGATGGCCGCACGCGAGGCACGACCGGAGCAGCGCGGCTTTCGCCGGGCGGTGCTCGAGGGGTACGGGGGGCGCTGCGCGATCACCGGATGCCATGTCGCCGAGGCGCTCGAGGCCGCGCACGTCGCGCACTGGCGCAGGGAGAACGATGCCGGGGCGGGGATCGTGCTGCGGGCCGACCTGCACCGGCTGCTCGAGCGTGGGCTGCTGGTCATCGACCGCGACTACACCGTGCGCACGGCGTCGTCGCCGCGCGTCGGCCCACCGTCGTGAGCGCCACGGCGACCGCGGGCACCCACTCTACTCGGCCGGCTCTCCGGACTCCGTGACCGAGAACGCGGTGCGCAGCCGATCGTCGAATTCCGTCGTCGGCTCCCGGCCGTACCATCGGCGCCAGGCGAGCGCTCGTGCTTCGTCTTCGGTGCGGGCCGCGACCACCAGGCGCACCGGGGCCTCCGGTGCTCGACGTTCCAGTACGTTCGCGTGCAGCGTGAAGCAGGCCGCGGGGCGCGCAGCGCTGCCGCGGAGCTTGGGACGATCGAGGTGGGGGCACGCTGCTACCCGAAGCTCCAGCTCTGACCGGTCGAGGAACTGTTCGCCGGCCGCCTTGCCGACCTTCCGGGCATGGCGGACCCGTGCACGGGCAACCGCATCCGCTCACGCTCGGGAACGCATCGAGGCGCTCAAGCGCGCAACAAGCGCGCAATCCGTTCGTTCCAAGACGCACGGATCGGCGAAGACGTGATCATCGGCGACGAGCGTTTGCCTACCGATACCGCTGCACAGCGCCGCCCCTGCGCCCACCTCCGTTTCGCCGGTTTCCCCCCTGACCCCCGGTATCGGCTCTGTCCCCCTCCGATCATTCCCTTCAGGCGTGAGCCGTTGCCCCGAGACTGGTGTAGGAGTGCCCCCGTTCGCGTTTGCTCTCCCGCCTTGTCTGAGCTCCCCCCCGCCGTGCTCGAGGGCGCGGCCCGGCAAGGATGCCTCATCCACGCCCCGCGTCGCGGGGCGACTATTGCTTCCTACGGCACCGGCAATCCCAGCACTTGGCTTCAATCCACGCCCCCTGCCGGGGGGCGGCTCCTGCGCCTGGTGTCCGACACCCACCTCGATCCGAAAACGCTGCTTCAACTCACGCCCGCGCACCGGGCGGCTCCCTCAGATACGGTCCAAGACGTCGACGCCACTCGGCAGATCGCCCGTGTCGACATGCACCTTGTAGTCGGCGTACGCCCTCGCCGCCGGCAGCTCGCGGGCACCTGGACTGCGCAGATCGACGCTCTCCCCGTCGACGACGCGCTGCACGCTCACGCGCTCGAACAGCCGGTGCGCGGGCGCATTGCCGAGCGCGCTCGCGTGCCTGAACACGACAAGCCGCCGCGGCGCCATCTCTCCTCGTGACGCGGAGCGGTCGTGGTCGAACATCTGCTCGAGCGCCGCCCACAGGAGCTCGAGGTCCGCTTCGGAGAACCCGGTCCCCTTGTGCTCGTCGGCCGCGAGCGGCGCGGACACGTAGCCATGGGCGCGGTAGAGCCCGTAGGGGACGATGTACTTGCGCCCCATGGTGCGGATGTCACCCTTCGACTCCGCATCGGCTTGGGTGGTGGCGGCCATGCGGGTGATGGCGATCTCGAGCGGCAGCACCGGCTCGACCGAGCGCGCGAAGGTGAGCTGCACCGGTCCGCGGACCTGACCGCAGTTCGCCGCCGTGGTGGACATGACCGCGCCAAAGGTGCGCACGTCGTAGCAGTTCGCGCACATCCACCGGGTGAGTGCCCGGGCCTTCTCCTCGTCTCTGGGCAGCTTCGAGCGGCTCTGCGGGCTCGCCTTGGTCGGCGCTCCCATCACCGCGTCCCAGGCCTCGCCCTGGCAGTGCTCGAGGATGGCCCGCTCGGCGACGTAGATGCGGTAGCCCGCCTCGGCGCCCTTCGCAAGGGTGACGAAGTTGCGCACCTTGCGCTTCAGGCACACGTCGGAGACGAGCCCCTGATGGGTCTCGGGGTCGAGCCGCGGGAGCCCCCGTCCGGAGCGCCGTTCGGATTCCCGTCCTTCACGTCGAAGAGGTAGACGAAGTCGTAGCGGTTGTGGATCGCGCTCATGGCTCAGCCCTCCTCAGCCCCGGCGTCGTCGGCCGCAGGATCTGCGGCTTGCCCCGAATCACGCTTCCACGTGCGCTGGTGGTGATAGCCCAGCGCGAACCGCCCTTGGTCCTCGAGGCGCAGGCTGCGCGGGAAAGCGGTGCCCACCCCCTTGAGAATGGCGTCGATCTCGCGTTCGTACCAATGGGCAAGACCGCGGCTTTTCTCTCTTCTGCGCAGCGACGTGATGCGTCGCGCGCCGCTGCGCCGCAGCCGATGAAGGCCGGTCAGCCCGAAGCTGAGCAAAGCGGCAACGGTTGCACTCCGGTTCGGTGTGATTCCAATTCGGCCCTTCGTCATCGCACTACCTGCCAAGTCACCTTTTGGACGCGCGTCGGTTAAGGCGTCCCTCCCGTCGTGACGGTTGCGCCTTGGGTTTAGCCCCGTCGATCTTGCTCGTCTTTGTCCAATGGGTTCTCGATCTGGGTTTCAGCCTCGGCGGTGTCGAGGAACGCGAGAAGCGCGAGTTGCTTGTCTCGGGCCAGGTCCTCGGTCCGGGGTGGGTTCTGCGTCGCACGACATGACGTTCCGGCAAGACCTCCATTCGGTGCGTGTTTCAGCCGTTCACCCGCGTCGTCAGCCCACCGGAAGGGATTGCTTTCAAGGTGGCGCGCATTCCGACGCGTCTGTGGCG
>JAKZYK010000349.1:0-3947 GCA_047514485.1 Gammaproteobacteria bacterium | reverse complement strand
GCCAAGGAGTCTCGCTCAGAGCCGTGCTCGGAGCCGGGCTCGGGTGTGGGTTCGGACACGTGCTCGGACTTGCGGGCCATCGTGGAAGACTCCTTCGGGGGTCGGGCCGCGGACACCGCCGGCGGTGCGTCGAGGAAGCGTTCGAGCGCGGCGATGAATGCGTCCGGATGGGTATGGAACGGTGAATGCGCGGTGGCCGCGATTCGCTCGGTGACGAGGCAGGGCCAGATGGCGCTCCAGTCGCCGGCGACCTTCGCGGGGACCATCCCATCGAGCGCGCCGTCGGGAGCCGCTTCGAGCACGCACGCCGCGACCACATCGGGGATGGGACTGCAGCCGACGCCGGCACTGTCGCCGTGGCCGGGGAGATCGACCGCATGCACTCCGAAGCGGCCGGCGAGCCTTCCGGCGAGATCGCCGAACACGTGTCGGTTGGCGGCCCAGCCGTGCAGCAGCACGAGCGGCGCCCCCCCGGCCCGTGACTTCCGTATGCAGGATCTCCGGCATCGATACTTGCTCCGCGCGGTGGCCGCGTCACGATTCGGAGGTCGGTCCGCCGCGTCGCTCCGGTGCGGGACGTGGCGGCAAACGATAGTCTCTCGCGATGATGAACGATAGTCTCGATGGTTCATGGTGCCGGCGCTTCCGTGCCCCCTTTCACAAACCAGGGGGCCCCCCGATGAACACGCCTGTCCACCACTTCGAGACCGCCGGCGGCGTTCGATGGCACTGGGCGGAGATGGGAGACGGCGACCCCGTCGTGCTTCTGCACAGCATCCCCGAGAGCTGGATGCGCTGGAAGCACCAGATGCCGGCCCCGGCGACCCAATTCCGGGTGCTCGCATAACGCATTCGCGCGGGATTAGCGCTGCTGCGCCCCGTGTTCCCCACCAGCCCGCGCCGCTTGCGACCTTCGATGAGACGGGTTCGTATGTGGTGGCGCGGCCTATCGATGTATTCCCCGCCAGCCCGCGCCGCTACGACCTCCGATATGTGCACACGACCCCAGGGCTGGCGGCGCCGCGTTCGCCTGCCAACGGATACCAATGCTCACTGGCGGAGGTCGAGCCGGAATCCCCCCGGCGGCGGGCATCACTAATGGACAATGTTGGATTGTGGGGAAGCGTTGGCGCACGATACGAGGACAGCTTCACTCGAACCAATGCCGGACCGCAGGGACCCGGCAGCTCGCATCCCAGGAGAGAATCGACCATGACCGCCACTGCCACCGCCCATGCCCACTCCCACGCGTCCTCCGCCGATGTCCGCGCGCGATTGAATCATCCGATCGTGGATTGCGACGGCCACATGCTGGAACACATCCCGGTGTTTCTCGACTTCCTTAAGGAGACGGCGGGCCCGGAGATGGTCGAGCACTATCTCAAACGCTCGCGCGAGGGCAAGAACGGGCGCTGGTACGCGCTCACCCCGGAGGAGCGCAAGGTCCACCGCACCGCGCGGCCTCCGTTTTGGGGGATCCCGTCGGCGAATACCCTTGATCGGGCGACGTCGATGCTGCCCGGGCTGCTGCGCGAGCGGCTCGACGAGCTGGGTCTCGACTTCACCATCGTCTACCCGACCCTGGGGTTCTTCCTCTTCGACGAACCCGAGGAGGATGTTCGACGCGCGTGCTGCCGCGCCCAGAACACGATGGTGTCCGAGCTCTATCGCGAGCATTCGGAGAGGATGACACCCGCCGCGTCGATCCCGATGTTCACCCCGGCCGAGGCCATCGAGGAGATGGAGTACGCGGTCAGGGAGCTCAATCTGAAGGTCGCGATGATCGCGAGCCTCGTGCACCGCCCGCTCGAGACGGTCGACAGCGACGACCCGACCCTGCGCGACTTCGCGTACTGGATCGACAACCTCTCGCTCGATTCGCAGTACGACTACGATCCGTTCTGGTCGAAATGCGTCGAGCTCGGCATCGCACCGACGGCGCATTCGTTCATGCAGGGGCACGGCGCGCGCCGTTCGGTGAGCAACTACATGTACAACCAGATCGGACACTTCGCCGACGCCGGCGAGGCGTTCGCGAAGGCGCTGTTCTTCGGCGGCGTGACGCGCCGGTTTCCCGAACTGAACTTCGGGGTGCTCGAAGGGGGCGTCGGCTGGGCCGCGAGCCTGTTCTCCACGCTGGTCGAGGTCTGGGGCAAGCGCGGCTCGCCCGCCATCGGGAACCTCGACCCGGCGAAACTCGACCTTGAGCAGCTCGAGGGGTATTTCTCACGCTACGGCGGCGAGCGGTTCTCGGGCTCGACCGGCAACATCGCCGGTCTCGGGTATTCGGCGCTGGCGGCAGATGCGGTGCCGCGCGAGGCAGATCTCGCGCTTCTGGACGACTTCGCGGCGTGCGGCATCGAGAGAGCGGAGGACATCGTCGATCTCTTCGCCAAGCCCATCTACTTCGGCTGCGAGGCCGACGACAAGCTGACCGGAATCGCCTGCTCGGGCAAGGCGCTGCCGTTCGGCACGAAGCTGAAGCCGGTCTTCGGCTCGGACATTGGCCACTGGGACGTGCCCAACATGAACGAGGTGCTCGCCGAGGCCTACGAGCTGGTCGAGGACGATCTGCTCGGTGAGGACGACTTCCGCGACTTCACCTTCGCCAATGCGATCCGGTTGCACGGCGAAATGAACCCGAAGTTCTTCGAAGGCACGGTCGTCGAGACCGAGGCACGGGCGATACTCGAGCAGTGAGTAGATGCCGGCGGTGAACATGTAGCGAAGTACAACCGCTTCATCCACATCGAGGTGGAGCTGCGCGAGAACCGCGGTACGCTGGCCGAGTACCCGGGCATCAGTCGCTGAGCCGGTGCGGTTTCGCGCCTCCGCGTCAGCGGGTGGGGCACCTCTCGCGCATCTCGGGCGGCACCGCCCCAAGCCAGAGAGCTCCGATGGTCGAGTTCCGCAAATCCATTCGTTTCCTGTCCAAGGCCGATCTCGGCACGCTCGGCCTCGGGATGGGCGACATCATCGACATTCTGGAAGAGGCATTCCAGGCAAAGGCCGCCGGCAAGGTGATGATGCCGTCCAAGATCTTCTTTCACCGCCTCGGCCCGCGCTTCTACAGCTCGATGGTCAGCGCAAGCCCGGATCTCGGCTATGCGGGCTGCAAGTGGCAGAGCGGCGATCCGGACAACCCGAGCATCGGCCTCCCCTACATTCAGGGGCTCTACATCCTGACCGAGGATGCCACCGGCCAGATGCGCGCCATCATGGACGCGGAATGGATCACCGGCCAGCGCACCGCCGCCGCATCCGGTCTGGTCATCAAGCATCTGACGAAGGACAGCGACCGGACGCTCGGCATTCTGGGCTGCGGGTTGCAGGGTCGGAAGCACCTGGAGGCCGTCCACGCGGCCCGGCCGCAATTCGACACCTGCATCTGCTACGACCTGTTCCCCGAGCGTCAGGGGCGTTTCATCGCAGAGATGACCGGGAAGTTCGGCTTCGACTCGATTGTCGGGATGCGCGGCCCCGAGGAGGTCACCCGCCACTGCGACGTGCTGGTGACCGGCGGGCCGATCGAAAAGGACCGCAAGCCGGTCATTCAACCCGACTGGATCAAGGCGGGCATGCTCGTCGTCACCATCGACTACGACAGCTATGTCACCGACGAGGCGATCCAGTCAATGGACCTCGTCCTGACCGACGACTACGGACAGATCGAGGACGCACGGCGCAACGAGGGCAAGTTCCCGGGGGTGACTCGCGTGGATTCCACGGTTGCGGAGCTGGTAGCACACAGGAAGGGCGCACGGACGTCCGACGAGCAGCGGATACTGGTCTTCAACCTCGGCATTGCGCTGGAGGACCTGGCGACGGCGGTCGAGATCCTGAACCGGGCGGAACAGGCCGATGTGGGGACGATGTTGCCCACAAGAGGCTGATCGCCTGCGGCGCCGTGCGCAATGCGAGTCTCGCACGGTACACGCTTGACCGAC
>JAKZYK010000348.1:0-3673 GCA_047514485.1 Gammaproteobacteria bacterium | reverse complement strand
CTCGGTCAACCGGGCCAACGTCGGCACCATCCGGGGCGCGCTCTCCCGGGAATTCCACGACTGGCGCCCGCCGCAGGTCGCGGACTTCGCGCGGCTGACCGGGACCGCTCGCTATGCGCCCTCTCAGAGCGAGGAGAGCGTACTCGCCGATCTCCGGACCCTGCTGGATTCCCTGGAGTCCGAGTTCCCGGGCCTTCGGGCGACGGTGAAGGCGGGGCATTCGGAGACCGGGCGCCCGGCCATGCGCCCGTTCGAGGTGGATCACGACTCCCGCATCGTGACCGCCACCACCGCAGCCTACCGGCGGTTGCGGGGCGAGGATCAGGCAATCGGCGCGCTTGCGCCGCCATGCTTCTTCGGGACCGATGCCGCCCATTTCCAGCACCTGACGGGGATGGAAGGCATCGTCTGCGGCCCCGGCGGCAAGTACAACACAATGCCCGACGAGCGGGTGGAGCTGCGCGACTACCTCGATGCGGTGCGGCTCTATCTCATGCTCATCATCGACATCTGCGGTCCTGTGGGATTGGGTTTGTGAGGATCTTCGAACCTTGCGGCCAGTGGAGGGTGCGTCTGTGGCGATGACGATCCCCGCACCTTTCGGACAAAGGATCTGCCGGGGCGCCGGCGCGACCGGCTTTCTCCATTGCCGAAGGGATCTGAATAAGCGACACGGTGCTGGTCACGGAAAACGGCGGCGAGTGCCTCACCCGGACACCGAGGCGCATGCTGGTCAGCCAGGGTCGGGGCCGGCGCCCCGCATGCGCCACGGTCTGAACGGGCCGCGTAGTGATCGCACACGGCGTGATTGCCCCGGCGCCAAGCAGGGACGGTGCACTTCGCGGCGGGCAATCACGTGACATCGCACGAGCAATATTCTTCGGATATGGAGCCGCCTTGGAGGCCGTGTAGAGATCTTCGAGGATCTTCAGCAGGACCGATATTTCTGCCCGGCGGCTTAGCTGGTAATCTCGTTTTCTCTTTTCCGGCTTCCGCCGCACCGTGAGAGGCACGCTGGCACGCCCTGCCGGGTTGCGGAAGACCGGACCCGCCGGACCTTGCACTCTCGGGAGGCTCTGATGCCCGCACCTACGCCGACTCGGCCGTTACCCCCAACCATCGATCTGCCCGTGGACCCGCGGTTGCGCCAACAACACGAGCGTCCGGAACGGAGAGTGCCGCCGCACGGCTCGCCGTACGCGGCAGCCGGTCGTCAATACCGCCCCAAGCCTCTGATCTCCTCCTCCGTGTCGAGCGGGAGCGGGGCATCCCGCGGTCGTCGAGCGGACGGAAAAAAGGAGATCTTCTGCGCCTTCGGAATCGACGTGGATGCAGTGGCCGGCTGGCTTGGCTCCTATGGCGGCGAGGACTCCCCCTGCGACATCTCGCGGGGTCTGTTCTCGGGCGAGGTGGGGGTGCCGCGGCTGGTGGAGCTGTTCCGGCGTTTCGGCATCCGCACCACCTGGTTCATCCCCGGCCATTCCGTCGAGACCTTCCCCGATCAGTGCCGCATGGTGGCCGACGCCGGCCACGAAATCGGCGTGCATGGCTACTCGCACGAGAACCCGATCGCGATGACCCGCGAGCAGGAGACCGCGGTGCTCGACAAGTGCATCGACCTCATCGAGAAGCTGAGCGGGCGCCGGCCGACCGGCTACGTCGCCCCGTGGTGGGAGTTCAGCCCCGTCACCAACGAGCTGCTGCTCGAGCGCGGCATCAAGTACGACCACAGCCTGATGAACAACGACTTCCACCCCTTCTACGTCCGGGTGGGCGACACCTGGACCAAGATCGACTACGGCAAGGACGCCCACGAGTGGATGAAGCCGCTGGTGCGGGGGCAGGAGACCGAGCTCATCGACATCCCGGGCAACTGGTACCTCGACGATCTGCCGCCGATGATGTTCATCAAGTCGGCTCCCAACAGCTTCGGCTTCATCAAGCCTCGGGATATCGAGGAGCTGTGGCGCGATCAGTTCGACTGGGTCTACCGCGAGCACGACTACGCGGTCTTCACCCTCACCATCCATCCCGACGTCTCGGGAAGGCCCCAGGTGCTGCTGATGCTGGAACGGATCTACGAGTACATCGCCTCCCACGCCGGGGTGCGGTTCTGCACCTTCGACGAGATTGCCGACGACTTCCGGCGCCGGTGTCCGCCCGGCTCTTCGATCGGACCCGGCGGGCACGTCGTGCCCTCGTCCGGAGCATCGCGATAGTCTCGTTCCGAGCAAGTGTCATACGAGACGCAGAGGGAATTCATGAGCAGGATCTTGCTTCGGGCTCTGCCAGCGCAGGTTCATGTGTAGCCTCTGCGGGATTCTCGCGGGACGCGGGCACTGGACCGAGAGCGCATCGAGTCCGGAAGTCTTCGCGGGGCGTACCGAAGCCTACACGGCGGGACGCGAACGCCAGCATCGCACCCGCATCCTGAACGTGGTCCTCCGCCACTACGGGCTGTCCCTCTCCGACTGGACAGCCGGCAAGGCGGTACTAAGGAGCTTCACGGGACGGACCGCGCTGGTGGAGAATGTTGGCGAGTTGTGGCCGGAGGCAGAACGGCTGGCCGGACGTCCTGTCGATCCCCTCGATCCGGCGCTGCTGGCCGCCCTCGCGCCGTCCGGCGCCGGGGAGGTGCCAGCCGGCCGGTAGGGGCGACGCATGCGTCGCCCCTACGTATCGAGTTGCAAGGCGGGAAGAGATTGAGATAAGTGAGCGCCTACTCCGACCTCATTCCCGTCAACGTCCTCACCGGCGCTCTCGGCAGCGGGAAGACGACACTGCTCAAGGCGCTGCTACGCGCCCCGCGGCTCGACGACACGATGGTGCTCGTCAATGAACTGGGCGAGATCGGCATCGACCACCACTTGGTCGAGCACGCCTCGGAGAGCACCCTGCTGCTGGAAAACGGCTGCCTGTGCTGCGCGATGCGCGATGACTTGAAGACTGCGCTCAAGACGCTGCACTCGCGCCGCGCCCGCGGCGAGATACCGCGCTACGAGCGTGTGGTGGTGGAGACTACGGGTATCGCCGATCCGGTCCCCATCGCCTATACCCTGCTGGCCGAGCCGGTGCTCCAGCATCACTACCGTCTGGGGAACGTCGTCACCGTCGTCGACGCGGTCAACGCCGCGGCGCAGCTCGATCGGTTCGCGGAGTCGGTCAAGCAGGTGGCGCTGGCGGATCGGCTGGTGGTGAGCAAGCTCGACATTGCCGGCCCCGGAGCCCTTGAGGCGTTGCGCCCGCGGCTCGCGGCGTTCAACCCAGATGCGCCGATCGTCGCCGTCGGCTCACCCGATCTCGATCCGGTCGAGCTTCTGATCACCGACGTCTACGACCGGCAGTCGAAGAGCCGCGAGGTGGAGCGCTGGATGCGCTCCACCGGGGACGCCTCGGCTGCGAACGGCGGCCACGACCCGCATCCGGCGGCCATCGCCGCCTGCTGCTTCACCTTCGATGCGGTGCTCGACTGGACCGCGTTCGGGGTGTGGATGACGATGCTGCTGCACCGCCACGGGGATCGCGTGCTACGGATGAAGGGATTGCTGAACGTGGCAGGGGTCCCCGGCCCGGTGCTCGTGAACGGCGTCCAGCATCTCGTTCACCCTCCCGCTCATCTGGATCGATGGCCGGACGAGGATCGGCGCTCCCGGGTGGTGGTGATCTCGTGTGG
>JAKZYK010000347.1:0-23775 GCA_047514485.1 Gammaproteobacteria bacterium | reverse complement strand
AGCGGAGCGCGCGAAGCAGGCGCGAGCCGATACCGAGTCGGCGGCCGGGCTCGAGGACGAATCAGGCAGGGTCGAGGACGAACGGCTCGCGCATGCCGACGACGAAGCGGCGGGCCTCGCGGAGGAGGATCCTGACGAGAGAGCGGAGCCCTCCGAGCCAGCGGTGCTCACGGATCCCGATTCGCTGGACTCCATTGCGGGCGGTCGTTTATTGACTGGTACCGAGGCCTCGGGGGGCGTCGAGGCGGCAAGCCTCCCGAGTGGGGAAGCCGTCGAGGGTGGAGATTCCTCCCGCCCTCCGATGCTTGCGGAGCACGACCCGCCGAATTCCGTCAAGGGCGACCATGCATCGAGCGGCGCCGAAGCACCCGCGAACACCAGCGAGGCGGACCATCGGTGAACATGAACGAGACGGATACCGGGGCCGACACGCTTGAACGCACCTTGCCGGCGACGACCGCGGACGGCGCCGCGCGCGCGCTCGCGCTCGCCGAGGCGCGGAACGCGTCCATCGTTTCGACCGGTCTCGTCAGCTATGTCTCGTCCGGGCGTCTCGCCCTCATCGGCTCGATGGCGGAAGCATCGCCGGTCGCCGGGCGTCTCGGCGGCGGGCTCGAGGCCGTGATCGTTGCCCCCCCGGGTGCCGGGCCCGCGGACCGCGGCGCCGCGCGCGTCATCCATGCCGCGGTCACCGCGGTGGAGGGACATCTCGGCGCATTCACACTCTACGCGGAGAGCGACGGTGCGCCGATGGTCGTCGCCCCGTCGCCGCTCACCGGGGACAAGCCGTTCGACATCGTAATCGATCTGCGGCCCGAGCCGGCGCTCGCGCACGAGATCCTGCCCCCGGGCTACTTCGCGCCGCGCGGCGACGAGACAGCGCTCGCGGAGGCGATCGAACAGGCGGCGGATCTGGTCGGCGAGTTCGAGAAGCCCCGCTACTTCGGCTACGACCCGGACATCTGCGCGCACGGCGCGTCCGGCATCCGCGGGTGCACGCGCTGTCTCGACGCCTGCCCGACCGGCGCCATCCGTTCGATCGGCGAGCGCGTCGAGGTCGATCCGTATCTCTGCCAAGGCGCGGGGGTATGCGCGAGTGCGTGTCCGACCGGGGCGATGACCTACGCATATCCGCCGCCGGGCGGTCAGCTCGCGGCGCTGCGCGCGGCCTTGGTCGCATATCGGGAAGCCGGAGGACGGACCCCGGCGCTCCTGTTTCACGACGCGGAGACCGGCGCCGAAGGGTGGGCGCGCATCGCGCACGAGGCACCCGAATCCGTAATCCCCTGGGCCGTCGAAGAGATCGGATCGATCGGCATGGACGCCTGGGTGGCGTGCATCGCATGGGGGGCGCGGGTCGTCATGCTCACGCCGGGACAGGTGCCGGGATCCGTCCGGCGCGAGCTCGATGTGCAGATCGGCGTCACCCGCTCGATTCTCGAGGCGATGGGGTACGCACCGGCGCTGCTCACGCTCGCCGCGGACGATGAGGCGCTCGCCCTTGCCCTGGGCGCGGCTCCCGGCCCCGCCGCCGACCCGCCGGCCACAGTCGCACCGTCCGGCGAGAAGCGTACCGACGTACGGCTCGCGCTCGATCACCTCTACGAGCACGCGCGGCAGCGCCCGGAGGTCGCCGATCTTCCGCCCGCCGCGCCGTTCGGGAAGGTCGACGCCGACCGTGACGCCTGCACGCTGTGCATGGCATGCGTGTCGGTATGTCCCGCATCGGCCCTGCAGGCGGGAGGCGACGAGCCCCGCCTCTCGTTCATCGAGATGAACTGCGTGCAGTGCGGGCTGTGCGAACGGGCGTGCCCCGAGTCCTGTATCACCCTGGAACCGCGCTACCTCTTCGACCGTGAACTCCGGCGCCGTCCGCGCACCCTCACCGAGGACCAACCGTTCCACTGCGTGAGCTGCGGCAAGGTGTTCGGCGCCACCGCGGTGGTGATGCGCATGCAGCAGCGGCTCGCGGGCCACTCCATGTTCCAGGCGCCGGGCGCCCTGGCACGGCTGCGGATGTGCGAGGACTGCCGGGTCAGAGACATGTTCAAGAATGAGGCCGATTCGCAAGAGTGAGGCTCATTCGGTGGATTGAGACCGGATACAAACCGGAAATCGACCAAAAAGCGATAATCGGTGCTTGCGTGATCTGGACATCTCGCCATGTATGGTCCAATGTACCGACAGATCGGGATTTCTCCCAATGCTCTCGCATCAGCCGGGATTGGAGTTTGCAGTCAAGGTCCCCGATAGTTGAATACTGACTGTACGAGAGCGATCGGAACAGCGATGGAACCGGCTCTTGATATCAGGTCCGGTATGGGCGCTGAAACCATCCCGCAGCCAAGCGTCACGGACGACGACGCGGTGCGCGCAAATACCTACGGCCTGCTCGGCGCATTGCTCGCGAGTCCCCCGCGTCGCGAGCTTTTCGATCTGCTCGCGAACATCGAAATTCCCTCCGCCGACGGGCTCGGGACCGCTTGGCGCGTGCTCCGCCACGCGGCGGAGCGCGCGGACGTCGAATCCGTCGACGACGAGTACCACGACCTGTTCGTCGGCATGGGCCGCGGCGAGCTCATCCCTTACGGCTCGTGGTACCTGACAGGATTCGTGATGGACAGGCCGCTCGCGGTGCTCCGGGCCGACCTCGCCACTCTCGGCTTCGAGCGGCAGGACGGCGTGAAGGAGCCCGAGGATCACGCCGCGGCGCTGCTCGAGACGATGGCGCTCATCGCCGCCTCTCCGGAGCACGAGATCCATGTGCAGCGGCGCTTCTTCGATCGCCACCTCGCGACGTGGATGTGCACCTTCTTCGCGGATCTGCAAACTGCCGGCTCGGCGCGTTTCTACCGGGCGGTGGGACAGTTTGGCGATCAATTCATGGCGTTTGAGATACAGTACCTTTCGATTGTCGTTTGAACCCCGGAGCCGTCCGCGACGATAGCGACGGCAGTGACAATGAAGAGGAGGCAAGCATGAAGAAGACAAGCTCGGAACCGCAAGGCAGGCGCGAGTTCCTGAAACGGGCGGCGGTGACCGGCAGCGTCGTCACCGTGGCAGCGGCGGCGGGCGTGGCGGCCGCCGGCACCGATGGACCGGCCTCCGCGCGCGTCGTGGAGACGGCGCCGGAGTCCAGGGGCTACCGCATGACGGCTCACATCGAGCGGTACTATCGGCTCGCCCGATCCTGACCGCACAGCAGGGAGGAACCACTATGAAGCTCATTCGAAAGAATAGCCGGACCGAAGGTTCCGTCCATGTCGCGGCGCATTGCGATGCGATCGGACGGCGGACCTTCCTCCGGCGCTCCGGCCTCACCATGGGGGGCGCAGCGGTCGCGACGATGCTGTCGCCAACTATGATGCGCAAGGCGAGCGCGGCGGCGGGTCACGGTCCGCGGGACGGTGTCGCAACCGAGTTGCGGCGCAGCATCTGCACCCACTGCTCGGTCGGCTGCGGCGTGATCGCCGAGATCCAGAACGGTGTGTGGACGGGACAGGAGCCCGACTTCGATTCCCCGTTGAACCTCGGCTCGCACTGCGCGAAGGGCGCAGCGGTGCGCGAGCACGGCATCGGCACGCGCCGCGTCAAGTATCCGATGAAGCTCACCGGCGGCAAGTGGAAGCGCATGAAGTGGGATGACGCCATCGACGAGATCGGCGACGCCATGCTGCGTATCCGCGAAGAATCGGGACCCGATTCGGTGTACTGGCTTGGCTCGGCCAAGCACAGCAACGAGCAGTCCTATCTCATCCGCAAGTTCGCGGCGTACTGGGGGTCGAACAACGTCGACCATCAGGCGCGCATCTGCCATTCGACGACGGTCGCAGGAGTTGCCAACACGTGGGGCTACGGCGCCATGACCAACTCCTACAACGACATGCACAATTGCAAGGCGATGATCTTCGTCGGGTCCAACCCGGCCGAGGCTCATCCCGTCGCGATGCAGCACATCCTCCGCGCCAAGGAGAACGGCGCGAAAATGATCGTCTGCGACCCGCGTTTCACGCGCACCGCCGCTCACGCAGATCTGCACGTGCAGCTTCGTCCCGGCTCCGACGTGGGACTCATTTGGGGCATGCTCTGGCACATCTTCGAGAACGGCTGGGAAGACAAGGAGTACATCCAGCAGCGCGTCTTCGGGATGGACGAGATCCGCGAGGAGGTGAAGAAGTGGACCCCGGAGGAGGCATTGCGGGTCACCGGAGTCCCGGCCGAGACGATGAAGGCGGCGGCGCAGATGATGGCCGAGAACCGGCCCGGTACCATCGTGTGGTGCATGGGCGGGACGCAGCACACCATCGGCAACAACAACACCCGGGCGTACTGCGTGCTGCAGCTCGCGCTCGGCAACATCGGCAAATCCGGCGGCGGCGCGAACATCTTCCGCGGCCATGACAACGTGCAGGGCGCGACGGATCTCGGGGTCCTCTCGCATACCCTCCCGGGCTACTACGGACTGTCGGGAGGCGCATGGGGGCACTGGGCTCGCGTGTGGGAGACGGACCTCGATTGGCTCAAGGCCCGCTTCGATCCCACCCCGGTCATCGGTGACGGCGGTAAGGAAGTCCTGCCGATGAACTACAAGGGGATCCCCGTATCGCGCTGGATCGACGGCGTGAACGAGGACAAGAACAACATCGGCCAGCGCGACAACGTGCGGGCGATGGTGCTCTGGGGCCATGCAGTCAACAGCCAGACCCGCGGGATCGAGATGAAGAAGGCGATGGAGAAGCTCGATCTCATGGTCATCGTCGACCCGTATCCGACCCACGCCGCGGTCATGAACGACCGCAAGGAAGGGACGTACCTCCTTCCCGCGTCGACCCAGTTCGAGACCTACGGCTCGGTCACCGCATCGAACCGCTCGATCCAGTGGCGCGACCAGATCATCGATCCGGTGTGGGAGTCGCTTCCCGACCACACCATAATGGCGAAGTTCGCGCGCAAGCTCGGCTTCGCGGATGAGCTGTTCAAGAACATCCAGGTCAACGCGACGACCGACGAGCCGAACGTCGAGGACATCACGCGCGAGATCAACAGGGGGATGTGGACGATCGGGTACACCGGCCAGAGCCCCGAGCGCCTGAGGCTGCACGCCGAGCACCGCAAGACCTTCAACACCACCAGCCTCCGCGCCGAAGGCGGACCTGCCGACGGCGATTTCTACGGGATGCCGTGGCCGTCATGGGGGAACCCGGACTCCGAGTTCACCTACGTCAACACCAAGGGCGAGACGGTCACCAAGAAGGGGCACCCGGGTACTCCGATCCTCTACAACCCGAGCATGGCGGTCGGCGACGGCGGCCTTACCTTCCGTGCGCGCTTCGGCGTCGAGCGCAATGGCGTGAACCTCCTCGCCGAGGGTGTCCACAGCGTGAGCTCGGAGATCAAGGACGGCTATCCCGAGTTCAACCACAAAGTGCTCAAGCAGCTCGGGTGGTGGGACGACCTCACCGAGGAGGAGAAGACGGCAGCCGAGGGGAAGAACTGGAAGACCGACCTCTCGGGTGGCATCCAGCGCGTCGCCATCAACCATGGATGCGCGCCGTTCGGCAACGCCAAGGCACGCGCCATTGTATGGACGTTCCCGGATCCGGTGCCGATCCATCGCGAGCCGCTGTTCTCGCCGGATCGGGAGCTGGTCGAGAAGTACCCGACCTACGAGGATCGCAAGCGCTTCTACCGCCTGCCGACGCGTTATGCCTCGTACCAGGCCACCGACCACTCGAAGGAATTCCCGCTCATCATCTCGAGCGGCCGTCTCGTCGAGTACGAAGGCGGTGGCGAGGAGCAACGCTCCACCGCGTGGCTGGCGGAGCTGCAGCAGGACATGTTCGTCGAGATCAATCCCAAGGATGCGAACGATCGCGGACTCCAGGACGGTCAGATGGTATGGATCGAGACTCCTACCGAGGGCACCGCGACCATCAAGGCGAAGGTCATGGTGACGCGCCGGGTTGCCTCAGGGGTGGTCTGGACGCCGTTCCACTTCGGCGGCTACTTCGGGGGCGAGGATCTCCTGGCGAAATATCCCGAGGGCGCCGCACCGTACGTGCGCGGGGACGCTTGCAATTCCGCGATGACCTATGGCTACGACTCGGTGACGCAGATGCAGGAGACCAAGGTCTCCCTGTGTCAGATCCGCGCTGCCTGATAAGAGGAGAACCACGATGGCTCGAATGAAGTTTCTCTGTGACGCCGAGCGCTGCATCGAGTGCAACGGCTGCGTCGTCGCGTGCAAGAACGAGCACGAGGTGCCCTGGGGCGTGAATCGGCGTCGCGTGGTCGTGCTTGATGACGGCGTGCCGGGTGAGAAGTCGATCTCGGTGGCGTGCATGCACTGCAGCGACGCGCCTTGCGCCGCGGTCTGTCCGGTGGACTGCTTCTATACCACCGACGACGGCATCGTCCTGCACGACAAGGACCTGTGCATCGGTTGCGGCTACTGCTTCTACGCCTGCCCGTTCGGAGCGCCGCAGTACCCGCAGAAGGAGGCGTTCGGCGTGCGCGGCAAGATGGACAAGTGCACGTTTTGCGCTGGCGGTCCGACGGCGGACAACTCCGAGGCGGAGTACGAGAAGTACGGCCGCAATCGGATCGCTGAAGGCAAGCTTCCGCTGTGCGCGGAGTTCTGTTCGACGAAGGCGTTGCTCGCGGGGGATGGCGATCTCGTGGCCGACATCTATCGCGAGCGGCTGACCCGGCGCGGCGGACGGCCGCAACGATGGGGCTGGGAGACGGCCTACATCGAGAAGGGCTGACGAGACAGTCGTCTCGACCCACGGCGCCGCGCGGCGCCGTGGGTCGAGTGTTGGCTCTTGCTCGCATCACAACAAACACGCCGAGGAGGAACCATGACCATCAAGAACGCGACATTCACCGCGGCCGCGGTGGTGGTGGCGGCAGGACTTGCCGGGTGTTGGGATTCCACGGAAGTCACCGTGCACAACCCCGGAGAGTACAAGGGACAGCAGGATCCCCTGTTGGCGGAGGGGGCGTCGGCGAGAACCGAGACGCTGACGAAGCGGTTCCAGCTCGTGCAGGTCGATCGCTGAGCGACATCACATTCGGAGGAGCACCGGTCATGATTCGAAACGGGAACCTGACACCCGACAGGCGCAGGCGCTACTGGCGCATCACGCTTGCGAGTGTCGTGCTGATGGTCGTCGGGGCGATGGTGCTGCCCCTCACTGGCTATGTCTATGTCGGGCTTTCCGATGCGTACGCACAAGGCGGCGGGGCGGAGGAATCCAACCCGCGCGCGAACTATTGGCGTGCGGTGCGTGCAGGACAGCCGGGATCGAGTGCGGATGGCGTCAACTACAGCTCCGTCACCGGCCGGCCCATGCCGGGCAGCGACGCGGCCTGGCTGAATCGGGAGACGGACAATCTCATCAACGGGAGTGGCCAGAACTGGCGCCAGATCCGCAATCGGGTCATCGCGGTGTACGGCGGCTGGATCCTGTTCGGACTCATCGTCGTCATGCTCCACTTCTATGCGATCCGGGGCAGGGTCAATCTCGAGGACGGTGCGGCCGGTGTGAAGATCTTGCGCTGGACGGCGTGGGAACGGTTCGTACACTGGGTGACCGCGGTGTCGTTTCTCGTTCTCGCGGTGACCGGTCTGAGCCTGATCTTCGGGCGGTCGATCCTGATTCCGCTGATGGGCCCTGCCGGGTTTTCGGTCTGGGCCGCCATGGCGCAGGGCTTGCACGACTTCGTCGGGCCTTGGGTCTTCACCCCGGGCGTAGCACTGATGATTTCGATGTGGCTGGTCAACAATCTGCCTGAGAAAGGCGACCTTGACTGGTGGCTCAAGGGTGGCGGCATCATCGGGAAGAGTCATCCGAGCAGCGGCAGGCTCAACTCCGGGGAGAAGGCCTGGTTCTGGTTCATCGCGACATTCGGGATCGCGTGCATCGTAAGCGGCGTCATCCTCGCGTTTCCCATCGAGTGGGCGCAGACCCGGAGCACGATGCAACTCTCCAACGTGATCCACGGTGTCTGCGCGCTGCTGTGGATCGCGTTCTGGATGGGCCACGCGTATATCGGCACGATCGGCTCCGAGGGCTCGCTCGAGGCGATGACCACCGGCTATGTCGACGTCAACTGGGCGAAGCAGCACCACGATCACTGGTACGACGAGATCGCCGACACCGCCGAGCATGTGACGGACAAGCCCGCTGGCGGCGATGCGCCGGTGGAGCCGACAGCCGCCAGAGCCTGATCTTCGTTTGTGGTCCGGCGCCGTCTTGTCAGCGAGCTGCACGATCCAACGCCCCGTCTCGAATGAGACGGGGCGTTTTTCTATTCTGGGCTGATAGCGCTCCCGGTCGGACTTGTGACGTGCCTGTGAGCGGCGCCACTCGCATCGTAGGCTTGCTGGTAGCAGCGTGGCTGGCTGCCAACCCGGTCGCGGCGGCTGCCGGCGATGTCGATGAGGCGTTCGCCGCCGCACTGGAGCGCCGCGATGTCGCGGGTGCTGTCGATCTGCTCGATGCGGGTGCGGACCCGAATACCCGTCTCGCGTATGGCAAGACTGCTCTCATGGCGGCGGCGAAGGCGGGCGCGCTGGGTCTCACGCGCCGTCTCCTCGAGCACGGAGCTGACGTCAACACCCGCAACGACAACGGCGGGACCGCCCTGATGTTCGCGGCGATCCCGGGTCATGTGGAGACGATCACCCTGCTCATCGATCACGGCGCGGACGTCAATGCGTTCGGGCATTTCCACTGGACCGCGCTGATGGTGGCGGCGTCGAAGGGGCATGGGGCGAGCGTGCGGTTGCTACTCCAGCGCGGCGCCGCTCCCAATGTTCAGGACACCTACGGCTGGACGCCGCTGATGCGCGCGGTGTACGGGAACAAGCACGACGCCGTGACTGCATTGTTGGCGCATGACCGGGTGAATCTGGAAGCACGAGACGAACGTGGCGCGACCGCTCTTCATGTCGCGGTGGAACGCGGCCACTTGGCGCTCGTAGCGGAGCTGCTCGCGCGTGGCGCCGATCCCCGCTCGACCGACGATGCAGGCCGTGGCTTGCTGCACAAGGCATCAGCCAAAGGCTACGACGACATTGCATCGATGCTGGAGGCGAGCGCTTTGCAATGATGAGATTTTATCGGCAAGAAGGCTGAGGACATCCGATGAAGTTTCGACGAGCCGCGGTCATCGGGGCTGGGACCATGGGTTCGGGCATCGCAGGCCATCTCGCCAACACCGGTGTCGATGTCGTATTGCTCGATGTCGCTGGCGCCGCGGCGGACCGTGATTCGGTCGCCAGAGGAGCGCTTGAACGCATGCGCTCGCAGAATCCCCCGCCGCTCATGCACCCGAACCATGCCGCGCGTATCACGACCGGCAACATCGAGGACCACCTCGACCGCGTGAGCGACTGCGACTGGATCGTGGAGGCGATCGTCGAACGCATTGACGTGAAGCGCGGTCTTTACGATGCGCTCGATCGGGCGCGCCGGCCGGGCTCCATCGTTTCGTCGAACACGTCCACGCTACCGCTGTCTCTGCTCACCGAGCGCATGTCGGACACGATGCGCGGTGATTTCTGTATCACCCATTTCTTCAATCCGGTGCGTTTCATGCGGCTGCTCGAGCTGGTGCGCGGGCCGGACACGCGACCCGAGGCCATTGAGGAGCTGGCGCGGTTCTGTGACCTCGAGCTCGGGAAAGGGGTGGTGCACTGCCGTGATACGCCGGGCTTCCTCGCTAACCGGATCGGGGTTTATGCACTCCAGGCGGGGCTCTTCGAGGCGGTGGCGCAAGGGGTGACGGTCGAGGAGGCGGATGCGGTGATGGGCCGCCCGATGGGGATTCCCAAGACCGGGCTGTTCGGCCTCTATGACCTCATCGGTCTCGACCTGATGCTCGACGTCGCCGCGAGCCTGGCGATGGCGCTTCCTTCCGGCGACGCATTTCAGACGGTGGCCGGAGGGATTCCGGTCATGCGTGACCTCGTCTCCGGGGGGTACACCGGTAACAAGGGGGCCGGCGGGTTCTACCGCGGTGACGCGGATGCGCGTGAAGTCGTGGATCTGGAGACCGGGGAGTTTCGCCCGGTGGTGTGCGCAACAACCGAGGCCGTGACGGCGGGAGAGCGCGGTGGGTTGCGGGCGATGGTCGAGCACCCGAGTCCGGCCGGGCGTTTCGCGCGCCGGGTGCTTGCACATGCTCTTGGCTATGCCGCGTCGCTCGTGCCGGAGGTGTGCGACGAGATTGTACCGATCGACGAGGCGATGAAGCTCGGTTACGGCTGGTCGCGCGGGCCGTTCGAGATGATCGATGCACTCGGCGCCAGTTGGTTCCGTGATCTGCTCGCCGCCGAGGAGGTCCCGATCCCTCCAGTGCTCGACGGTGTCGGCGATTCCTCGTTCTATCGCGTGAGCGAGAACCGGGTCGTTCACTTCGTCATGGGCCACGGCAACCGTCCGCTCCAGCGGGCACCCGGGGTGGTTCGGCTCGCTGACCTCATCGCGCTCGCGTCGCCGATGCTCTCCAATCACGCGGCGAGCCTGTGGGATATCGGCGACGGTATCGCCTGCCTCGAGTTCCACACCAAGGCGAATGCGCTCGGCCCGGAGTCGATGGCGTTGATGCGTGGAGCGCTCGACAAGGTCGCCGAGCGTCACACGGGACTCGTGATCTACTCCGACGCGCCGCACTTCTCGGTCGGTTTCAATCTCGAATTCGTCCGCGCCTGTATCGCCGAGCGGCGATGGCAGGCGCTTGACGATGGGCTCGTGGCGTTCCAACACACGTGTCGGGCCGCGAAGCACGCGCCGTTCCCGGTCGTGTCGGCGCCGAGCGGCATGGCGCTCGGCGGCGGCTTCGAGGTGCTGCTCGGCAGCGATCTCGTACAAGCGCATGCGAATGTCGTCGTTGGACTCGTCGAGCCGCTTGTGGGTCTCGTACCCGCTGGGGGCGGCTGCAAGGAGATGCTATTGCGCTGGACAGAGGACACCGGTGGCGAAGCGGCGCGGGTCGCGGGCGCGCTACGCGTCTTCGAGCTCATCGGGATGGGTCGGATCGCCACGTCGCCGGAGCTCGCTCGGCCGTTGCGACTGCTGCGCGCGGTGGACCGCACCACGATGAACCGGGATCGGCTGCTGGCCGACGCCAAGGCGAGCGCGGCGGAGCTCGCCGTCGGCTACGAGCCGCCCGCCACACCGTCGATTGCCGCTCCCGGAGCGCCCGCGTACGACGCGATGTGTGCGATGCTCGACGACATGGCAGGCAAGGGCATTGCTCTCCCCCACGACGTGGTCGTCTCGCAGCGCTTGGCGTCGGTTCTTGCGGGTGGGGGCGCGCAAGCCGGTCAGTACATAGACGAAGAGGAATTGTTCGAGCTCGAACGTGAGGCATTTATAACCCTTGCCCGCATTCCCGATACCGCGGCGCGCATCGCTCACATGCTCGATCGAGGGCGCCCGTTGCGGAATTGACCGCGACCGGTGTATACGCCGTTGGAACTTGGAGCTCAGATGTGCCGTCGTGGGCGGTTGATTCTTCGTTACGATTCTCGGGTCAGGGAGTCCCCCCCCGAACGGTAGCGTGAAGATCTGCAGCAGAGCCCGATACCGTATCGGCTCTGAACTCCGATATAGTCAACTCTTTGCCGAAACAATGGTCGGAGAGCACATGTCAGACTATGAGACTGTCATCGAACCCGAATGGGATTCTCCCATCGGTTTTCAGATGACACCGAGAGCCATCATCGAATGCGTGTTCTGGAACGCGGATGCGGTGCATACCGGCTACGATTCCTGCATCGATCCGAAGCTCGTGATAGTGGACACCATCGCTCATGAAGACAATGGAGACAATTATTGCCGTTATGTCGAGCAGGAGTACGTGGAAGATGAGGCGCAGGAGGAAACGACGTGGCATGACTGGACGGTCGAGCTCAAGATCGGCGAGGTATTTGTCGTTGCGCATTGGCGGATTCTAGCGGGAGGCAGCCCTTCCGATTGGGATTGGTGCGCGCAGGAGTCGGAAAAGGCGTTCACGGTTGCGTCGGTACTCGTGAGCAAGCGCGTACGCAAGAGTATCGCCGTCGATACGTCGTCCTACGGGGCGCGGCCGCCACGGACGCATCACTAGGGAAGGGCTCTCATCGAACCTGCTGCGCGCTATTTGAGAGATCGTATACTTTGCGGAGGCGTCGGGTTTGGCCAGTCTCGGGCTGCCGGACTATTTGAAGAATTTCGATTGTCAAGCTTCAAGCACCACAATAACGACGAGGGCTCCGAGATATCAGAGTGCGCGAGAACCCTCCGACACCGAACGACATGTTGGTCAAGTGGTAGCTGAGCGTCGACATTCTCGCGCGCCTGCTCGATGTGCAGGCCAGCCTGATCATGAAACGGGCTCCACCGGAACACGGCATGTTCGTTACGATCAGGAGTTTCGACAATCCTTGTAATGTCGGCGACATATTCACGTTCGAAACCGGACTCTACTTGGTTACCGTGATGCGCAATCGCCGCATGCTGCGGGTCCGTTACGCCACGAAAGATCTATCGTGGAGCAAGCACCCGGATCTATAACACGGGATGGTGTTCTATCTGGAACTCCCTCTCGCATGGTCCGATGGATCATTGATTCGGCAGATCGGTGTGCTCGATCCGCCTTTACTATTTGCAGTTGTTGCAATGTGCGCCACAGTGTTCGCTTCCTTTGCCGACACTGCCTCGGCCCATTTTCTGCTCGATGTCAATATTCGGGTTTTCCACGTAGTTCACGAGCAGGATCGGATACGACTCCTCGTCAGGCTGCCCATGTCCTATCTGGTTGCTGACAAGCTCGGTCCCGACACGGCCGGCGGGACGCGCGCGCCGGCCCCCTATACGACGAACCGACTCGAAGACGGCAAGGTGGTTCACTACCTCAAGGAATGGATCATGTGCTGTTCGTCATTTGCCTGGTGCTGAGAGCGACGACACTGAGCATGCTGGCGTGGCGGGTCACCGGCTTTACTATCGGGCACAGTGTCACCCTTGCCCTCGGATTCTTCGGCTGTGTGCCGAAGAGAACTGGGCGGTGGTGCTGCCTTGCGTCCTCGTGGCCACAATCTGGACCGGCGAGCGGGGGAGTCAATTCTTTTCCAGCCTGTAGAGTCCGGTCAAGATCCCCTGCGGGGATGTCCGGTGAGCACTTCTCAGCGCGCCACGGCGACGGGCGTGTGTGTGTCGGAGTCAACCACGATGTCTTCGCTGCACGGAGCCACGCATAGTGCATGACCCCCGAACGCGCCGGGAAACGACCGCTTCGGGATAGATTCGATCTTTGAGGATGACCATTCTTATTCAATGAGTTATGTACGTATCTGAATACACTGACCCGAGTGCGGAAGAACCATGGTGAGCCAACTCGGCCGGTCCAGGAGGGTGGCTTGAGCCTGCGCGAGGACCCTGCGTCTGACGTCTGGTCCTTGACCTCGATTGGCACCTATAGGATTCTTACTCGGATTCGCCAAATGATTATTGTTCAACTCGGAATTCTGCCGCGTGACGTCCGGCCGCAAGGCATGACACGGTGGGAGTGGCCTCGCAATGGGTCATGTTCTCGTGCAGAGAGCGGGCCGAGCCATCAGGAGCTGCTGGACGCATGAGTAACGGGCTAGATACCGCAAGGCGTCGCTTCCTCACCGGGGCGGCGACCGTGGTCGGAGGCGCGGGGGCGGCTTGTGCCGCGTGGCCGTTCGCTTCTGCGTGGCAGCCGAGTGAACGCGCCAAGGCGATCGGGGCGCCGGTCGAGGTCGATTTCGGCAAGCTCGAATCGGGCGCCCGGCTGACGGTGAAATGGCGCGGCAAGCCGGTGTGGATCGTCCGGCGCACGACGGAAGCACTCGACTCCTTGTCCGGGCTCGATGGAATGATGCGCGATCCGGAGTCCGATGAGCCGCAGCAACCCGCGTACGCACGCAATCCTCACCGCTCGATCAAGCCCGAGGTGCTCGTGCTGGTCGGGTTGTGCACGCATCTCGGCTGTGCGCCGTCTTACGTCAGGCAGGGTGAGGGCAACCTCGGCTCGGACTGGAAGGGCGGGTTCTTCTGTCCGTGTCACGGCTCCCGGTTCGACTACGCTGGAAGGGTCTATCAGGGGGTGCCGGCCCCGTTGAACCTCGAGGTGCCGCCGCACATGTACCTGAGCGATACCCGAATCATCATCGGTGAGGACGAGGGGGCTGCGTGATGAGATCTCTGCTGACCGGTATCTTCGAGTGGACGGATGCCCGGTTCCCGGTCACGAAGCTGTGGAACGAGCACCTCGCGCGGTACTACGCACCAAAGAACTTCAACTTCTGGTACTTCTTCGGCTCGCTGGCCATGCTGGTGCTCGTGATTCAGCTCGTCACCGGAATCTGGCTCGCGATGTTCTACAAGCCGGATGCGAACCTTGCCTTCGAGTCCGTCGAGTACATCATGCGCGACGTCGAATGGGGGTGGCTCATTCGATACATGCACTCGACGGGTGCGTCCGCGTTCTTCATCGTCGTCTATCTGCACATGTTCCGGGCTCTGCTCTATGGCTCGTACAAGGCTCCGAGAGAGCTCATCTGGATCTTCGGCATGCTTATCTACCTCTGCCTCATGGCGGAGGCATTCTTCGGATACCTGCTGCCGTGGGGGCAGATGTCGTACTGGGGAGCGCAGGTGATCATCTCGCTGTTCGGAGCGTTGCCGTTCGGCATCGGGGAGGTGCTGGCGCTGTGGATCCGGGGCGACTACGTCGTATCGGACGCGACGCTGAGCCGGTTCTACTCGTTGCACGTCGTCGGGATCCCGCTCGTGCTCCTCGCCCTGATCGTCGCGCACGTGATGGCGCTGCACGAGGTCGGCTCGAACAACCCCGACGGCGTGGAGATCAAGAAGAACAAGGATGCGAACGGTATTCCGATGGACGGGGTGCCGTTCCATCCTTACTACACGGTCAAGGATCTGTGGGGGGTGGGGGTCTTCCTCGTGCTCTTCGCGATCGTGGTCTTCTACGCACCGGAGTTCGGCGGATGGTTCCTCGAGAGCGCGAACTTCGTGCCGGCGAATTCGCTGCAGACGCCTGACCATATTCTGCCGGTATGGTACTTCACGCCGTACTACGCGATTCTGCGGGCCATCCCGGACAAGCTCACCGGTGTGATCGCGATGTTCGCGGCGACGTTGATCTTTTTCATCATCCCCTGGCTCGATCGCCATCCGGTGAAATCGGTTCGGTATCGATCGAAGCTGTTCAATCTGCTGCTGATCCTGTTCGCGGTGACCTTCATCGTTCTCGGCTGGCTCGGCACCGAGCCGCCTACGCCCGGGAAGTCCGAGCTTGGCTTGCGACTGGGCGAACTGTACTTCTCGTTCTTCCTCATGCTCTGGGTCTACTCGAGAGAACGCACGACCGCGTTCAGCTACGGGCTATTCATCGCGCTCGCCGCGCTGATGTTGATCTTCGACTCCATCCGTTACGACGAAACCAAGCGGGGGCTGATGATGTGGAGCGCGCTGCTGCCCCTTGGGTACTACGTGGTGTTCCTGCTGCTGCCGATACATACGCGCCTCAACGCGTCGGGTGCCGAGCCCGAGAGGGTGACGTCATGAAGCGGATCGTGATGACCTTCCTGCTCTCGGCATGGGCAGCGGCGGGATGGGGCGCGGGCGGCGGCCTCGAACTCCTCACCGCGAGGATCGATCTTGAAGACACCGCGTCGCTGCAGCGTGGTGCCAAGGTCTACGTGAACTACTGCCTCGGCTGCCATTCTCTTTCGTTCATGCGCTATGACCGCATGGGGCGCGACCTTGGCCTGACCAGTGAGCAGGTGAGCGAAAACCTCCTGTACGCGGCGGACAAGGTCACCGCTCCCATGAGGATCGCGATGCGCCCGGAGGCGGCCCAGAAGTGGTTCGGCGTGGCCCCGCCGGACCTGTCCGTGATCTCCCGCGCTCGCGGTCCCGACTGGCTTTACTCATACCTCACGACGTTCTACGCGGATTCCAACCCTGCTCGGCCGTTCGGCGTGAACAACGTCGTATTCGGCGATGTCGGCATGCCACATGCCCTCGCTCCGTTGCAGGGACGGCAGGAGTACGTCCCGGGAGCATTCCCGGCGGATGCGAAGGAGGTGCACGCGCTCGGTCTTGTCGTGGACGGCGACGACATTCTCGTTCGCAAGAGCGCGACGATGCCCGACGGAAGCCATGTGGCGGTAGTGGACAGGTTGACGGTGGCCGAGCCCGGCGAGATGAATCGCGGCGAGTATCGCAAGGCGATACGGGATCTCGTGAACTTCCTCGTCTACGCCGGTGAGCCTTCCCGGATCGAGCGGCAGTCTCTCGGATTCTGGGTCGTCCTGTTTCTGATCGTGCTTGCGGTCATGCTGAGAGCCCTCTACAAGGAATACTGGAAAGATGTCCATTGACGATCGTGATCGGTACGGTCGATTCCGTTCCACCTGCTACGAGACATCAAGCTGATGATTCATGAAGGATCCTGATTCCGCCTTGCTCGCGAATCGCCGCTCGGTCATGTCGCTGTACTCCGACCCGACGGACCCTGCGAGTCACGCGGTGCGCTTCGTGCTCGCCGAGAAGGCGATCAACGTCGAAATTCACCACGTGACTATGGAGAACAAGCCGGAGGATCTGAACGATCTGAATCCGTACAGCGCGATACTTACGCTCGTCGACCGTGAACTCGTCCTGTACGAGCCGCAGATTATCATGGAGTATCTCGACGAACGGTTTCCGCATCCGCCGTTGATGCCCGTCGATCCGGTGGCGCGGGCCAACAACCGGCTGTACCGGTATCGTCTGCAACGCGACTTCTACGCGCTCGTCGACGATGTGGAGCATGGCGACAAGGGAGTCTCGAACGCCGCCAAGAGGAGCTTGCGCGATCATCTCTCGACCCTCGCACCGATATTCGCGCAGAAGACGTACTTCATGTCCGATGACTACTCGCTCGTTGACTGCTACCTCGCTCCAATCCTGTGGCGCCTGCCCGCCTATGGAGTACGCCTTCCAGCGCAGGCGAAGGCGTTGCAGACATTCGGCGATCGAATCTTCGAGCGTGAGGCATTCAAGCACAGCCTGACCGAGGCGGAGCACGAGCTTCGCGACGGCTGAGTTCGATGCGGAGTCGTACTTCCGTGCCGATGAAGGACGCACGCAGCGAGGCGTCCGAGGTCCGCTTCTTGTTCTCCAGTCCGCGATCCCCGGCCGGCGGATGCACCGTTGTCGTGCTGGCTCGCCGCGGTTCGTTCACATGGATGCCATGGCGCCGGATTCGGATGATTCATCGCGCCGCGAGTGGGCGGCCACCGCTATGAGCACCGGCGCATTCGAGATGACGTCGAGTCGTCCGTATCTGCTCAGAGCCGTGTACGAGTGGATTGCCGACAACGATTTGACCCCGCAGATCGTCGTCGATGCGCAGCAGGAGCAGGTCCGGATCCCGACTGCCTATGTACGTGACGGGAAGATCGTGCTCAATATCTCCGCCACGGCGGTTCACGGGCTCAGTCTCGGCAACGAATGGGTGGAGTTCAGCGCTCGTTTCGGCGGCACTCCTTTTGATGTTGCGGTGCCGGTTCGCGCAGTGCTCGCGATCATGGCTCGCGAGAATGGTACGGGGATGTCGTTTCCTGATCCGGGTAGCGATCGGCCGCCGCCGGAGTCGCGGGGAAGACCCAGTCTCAAAGTGGTGAAGTAACGGCGGGTGCAGAGGATGATCGAGGTCATCGTCGGCGACATTACCCGGCTCGCGGTGGATGTGATCGTCAACGCCGCCAATTCGAGTCTGCTTGGCGGAGGCGGGGTTGACGGCGCCATCCATCGTGCCGCGGGGCCGGAACTCCTGGACGAATGCCGGCGTATCGGGGGGTGTCCGCCCGGCGATGCACGCACGACTTCCGGGTTCGGCCTGCCCGCGCGTCACGTCGTGCATGCCGTCGGTCCGATCTGGCGTAGCGGGCGCGATGGGGAGGACGAGATGCTCGCGTCCTGTTATCGCAGGAGCTTCGAGCTCGCGGTAGACGTAAACGCTGCGTCGATCGCATTTCCCGCGATCAGCACCGGCGCTTACGGATTTCCCAAGAATCGCGCTGCGGCGATCGCAGTGCGCGAGATGAAGGCCTACGAGCCTCAGTTCGAGCGCGTCGTCGCGTGCTGCTTCTCCGAAGGCGACGCCTCGATCTATCGGCCGCTGCTGGCCTGATCAAGCCCGGAAGCGCGATTTCCAAGCCTCTCGCATCTTCAATGACTCGGAATCTGAAGGTGGCGGCATATTCCCGTGTCGCCGGAATGTCCGTGCCAATCAGAACATCAAGCATGTCCTCGTCACTTGATGTACTCCATGACCTTGACGACGCGTTGAACGCCGGCCACGCGTCGCGCGACCTCTGTTGCTCGATCTGCCTCGTCCTGTCTGAGCAGCCCCATGAGGTAGACGACACCCCCCTCGGTGACTACCTTGACTTGCGCTGCATTGACATTTTCGTCCTTGAGCAGCGCGGCTTTGACGTTGCCGGTCACCGCTGCATCGCTCGTGCGAGCGAGGAGCGAGCTCGGCGCTTTGAGCGCGATCTCATTCTGTACGCCCCGGACCTTGGGGATGCCGCGCGCGATCTCGGCAACCTGGGAGCGCAACGATTCACCGGGCGTTTCGCCCGTCAGCAACACGAGACCGTTGAAGCTCGTTGCGTTGACGTGACTCTGGCTCTTCAAACTCTCATTCCGGCTTACCGCGGCGAGCAACTTGAGCTCGATGAGCTCGTCATCGATATACGTACCGGGGGTGCGCCGATCCTGGGTGGCTACCGCACCGACCGCCGTTCCGGTCGCTATCACGCCGACGCAGCCCTGAATTGCCAGGACGCAGAGCAGGCAGCTCACAATCTTCGCTGCATTGTCGACTTTCATATTGCTTGGCCTCCGAATCACCCACTTGTCATGCCACTGCGTACGTACGACCCGTCGCATGCGGCCGCGACGAGACATTGCAATTCCTACGCATCGAATGCACCGCGGATCCACTCGATCGTCGCGCGCCGGGACGGACCGTCGATGGCCACCACGTCGAATCTGCACGGTCGGTCATCGCCAATACGATTTGCGATCAGGTAATACTCGGCCGCCGCGACGAGACGTGCCTGCTTGCGCGCGTCGACGCTGTCAAGCCCGCCGCCGAACGCACGGCTTGTACGCCGACGCACCTCGACAAAGACGAGGGTATCCGCGTCGCGCATAACAAGGTCGAGTTCGCCCCGCCTGCACCGGTAGTTGCGGCTGACGAGCATGAGACCACGCCGGGCGAGAAAGCGTTCCGCGATCCCTTCGGCGTCGCGTCCGACCGCACCCGGACTATCGGACGGTCGATGGTTCAGATGGTTCAATGCCTGTGCCGTCCGGTTCGTAAGGCGTCGGAAATCCGTCCGCGAAACGTGCCCACGAGAGTCGACGCACCATTCGGTGATTGGCGCCCACGGACAGTCGTCCGGTATGCCCGTCGATGCTCGCAAGTCGGTCGCCGGTGATGCGGCGCAGTCCGGTCGCGAGCCGGTACGCGTCGGCCCCGAAGGCGTAGAGCCTCGGGAGTCCCAAGCTTCGTCCTGCGAGCGCGGCGTCGAGCTGTTCGCGCAGGAGCCGATCCGATTCGGACGGTGCGACCAGCCACGGCATATCGCCGAACACGACTCCGTCGAGATCGCGGTCATTGGTCGGATCGGGCACGCCGGACCAGATATGGGAGGTGGAATATACCGGCAGCTCCGCCCCGTGGTGGAATGCGAGCTGTGGCATGAGCTGATGGGCGCCGGCAGGAAATGCGGCCATGAACACGAAGTCGATGTCCTGGCGGCGGCGAGGCTCGTACTCGACCTTGCGTCCGATGACGCGGCTCACGTCGCGTGCGCGCTCGTGACTGAGCGAGACGCCGAGGGCTGATGCGGTCGGTATACCGACGTCGGTCGCCTCCGGAGGCAGGGCGCGATGATCGAGCAGAATGCCGCCGAGCCGCTCCCATTCGTCGGCGAAGGCCTGGTAGATGCGCCCTCCCCATATGCCCTCCCGGGTGAACGCTATCGCCTTCCCGAATCCGCCGACCCATGCCTGTTCGGCGACCTGCCGCGCTTCTGCCTCGGGTGTGAGGGCGAAGTGGTACAGCTTCGGCACGGTGCGCTCCAGACCGCAATTGCGCACGGTACCTTCGCTGGAGGCCGGGGGCCCGAGGATTTCGTTCAACACCAAGGTGGTGACGAGAGGGGTGTCGCCGCACGCAAGAGAGGTGACCGGGCCGCGTCGAAGCGGACCGACCACGAAGTCCGCACCCGCTTCGACCGCGCGCGTGTAGACGACGTCGATCGCCTCGAACGACGTTTCGTGGATCTCGATGGCCGGGCGTTGTGTGTTCGCCGCATCCGCATACCACGCGGCCAGGAAGCCGTCTCGAATCGCGTCCGCCGCCTCGGTGAAGTCGCCGTGAAAGGGCAGCAGCAACGCGATACGCGTCGGTTGGCGCACCGATTCGCGTGCTGCGCCGAGCATTGTGGCGACGATCTCCGCGTTGGCCGGATGGGCGGGAAACGCCGCCTGCCATTGCGTCAACGCACGTTCGAGGGCGGCAGGAGTGGATCGATGCTCTTCGGAGATCGCCGCGAGGCGAAGCCAGCCGATAAACGTACCGGTCGCGATCGGCAGCTCCTTCTCGCGCCGGCCGCGATCGGTGCGGGTGAGCGCATCCCACAGAGCGCTATGGTTCGCTGCTCGCCGGGTGTCATCGACGAGCGTCGTGTCGAGTGCGATCCGCTCGCGCGCCGCCTCGATGAAATGGCCCGTATCCTCGTAGGCGCGGGCCCGAAGCAGATGGAACTTCGTCGTGAATTCGGGGCCGAAACGGCTCGCCGGGGCGCCCGACAGCAGCTCGATGGTCCGGTCCGGCGCGCCCTGCCGTAGCGCAAGGTCCGCCGCCAGCAGATCGCGTCTCGGCGCTAGATCGCCCGCGAGCGTCTGCTCGGCAAGCTCATCCATCAGATCGGAGGCATGGTCCGTGCGACCGATGCCGAGAAGTAGCGCGACGGCTTTCAGCATCAGATCCTGGGCCACCGCTCCCCGTGCGTTGCGCGACAGTGCGACGTACTCGTTCGCGGCCTCCGCGTAGCGGCCATCCGTGATGAGTCCGAGCGCCGTCGTCTCCGGTGGACGCTCGGCAGGCTCGCGCACCTCCGGGCCCTGGCACCCCGTGAGCACGATGGCCGCAATCATGACGACGAGAATCGTTCTCATTGAATCGTCCGGCTCGCCTGCGCCCTCGCTTCGCGAATCGGTGAGACATCCGGGCTGATGGAGATCCGTTCGACGGTATCTCGGTCGCGCCGCCGGTCCGGTGCCATCGGACACTCGACGTACCGGCGTCTACACGGGGTGGCCTCGGTGACAGTGATTCTGAAGCAATCGCCTCGGCGGAGCCAACCCGCCTTTCGTTCGGCAGAGGGAGTCGGCAACTCGTCCTTCACTCGGCCCCGTCAACCGATGCCATACCCGACCGCCGCCCATTGCCGGCTACGTTACACTGCGCTTGGGCTGTGTCGCGGTGGAGACTCTGGATTTGGCGACGCACGAGACGCACGGCGTGCTGTACGTAGTGGCGACTCCGATCGGGAATCTCGACGATCTCTCGGGGCGCGCGTGCACGGTGCTGCGCGAGGCGGATACGGTACTTGCCGAAGATACGCGGCGTACGAGGGTGCTGTTCGATCGGTACGCGATTCCGACCCCGACCCGGGCCTTCCACGAGCACAACGAGCGCGAGGAGACCCCGCGGATCCTCGCCTGGCTGCTGGAGGGGAGGCGCTTTGCGTTGGTCAGTGATGCCGGAACGCCTCTCGTGAGCGATCCGGGATACGTTCTGGTACGCGAAGCACGCTCGCATGATGTTCCGGTGCACTGCGTGCCGGGGCCGAGTGCGGTCACCGCGGCGCTCAGCGTATCCGGGCTCCCCACCGACCGGTTCACCTTCGAGGGGTTCCTGCCGGCACGCCGGTCGCGACGAATACGTGTGCTCGATACGCTCGCGAGAGAGACGAGGACGATGGTGTTCTACGAGGCGCCGCATCGCATCCTGGACGCACTGGGTGATCTCTGTGCGGTATTCGGAGGCGATCGCGAGGCGGTGATCGCCCGCGAGCTTACCAAGCGTTTCGAATCGGTCTTCGTGGGTCGTCTCGACCATTTGCTCGCCGAAGCTCGATCCCGTCGAATCCCGGCTCGCGGCGAGATCGTGGTGGTGGTGCGCGGAAGTGCGCCCGCGGTTGCCGATGACGACACGACGGATGCAATGCTCGGGGCGATGATCGACGAAGGCGTTACGGTGAGACAGACGGCTGCGGTCGCTGCGCGGTTGACCGGACGATCGCGTAACGTGCTGTACCGTCGTGCCCTTGCGCTCGCGGCGACCCATACGCAGGAATGACGAGCGGCGCCGCTCGTGATGGCGCCGCGACCCTTGCCTCCGCTTGAGGGTTGGCAATTCCCGCCTATGTCCCCAGACACGAGTTCACGATGCGATTTCCTGGCAGCTCCAGCGGCCTGGGCATCCAGTCGTGGCGTTTCGCGGACGAATTCTGGCTTGGCGGGATCTCCCGGCCGATGTGGCCTTGTAACGCGGGGCTCTCATGTCACACTGTGCCGAGCGGGAGCCGACCGGGCAGTCGCTGCCTCGAATTTCGAGGCGGAGGAAAGTCCGGGCTCCGAAGGGCAGGGTGCCAGGTAACGCCTGGGGGGCGCGAGCCCACGGAAAGTGCCACAGAAAACAGACCGCCTCGTGCCCGCGCAATAAGCGCGGTATGTGCCCGCGCAATAGCGCGGTATGTGCCTGCGCAATAGCGCGGTATGTGTCCGTGAGGACGCGGGGTAAGGGTGAAAAGGTGCGGTAAGAGCGCACCGCGCCGGTGGTAACACCGGTGGCAAGGTAAACCCCACCCGGAGCAAGACCAAATAGGGGAGCGCGTCGCCAGTTGGCGACGAGGCGTGGCCCGCGCCGCTCCCGGGTAGGTCGCTACAGGCGTACGGCGACGTGCGTCGCAGATGAATGACTGCTCTCGACAGAACCCGGCTTACAGGTCGGCTCCCGCTTCCTCCCGACCGAGTCGTGCCCCTTCGCGGGTCCGCTCCGAGCGGCCCGCTCGTAATCCATCCAGCCAAACCACATCGGCCGATCCTTCGCGGCAGAGGACGCTCGACCGGTGTCGTCGTCCGGCCCCGGTGGGCCCCGGTGGATCCGCCCGAACACGGCTCCTGCGCTGTTGGGATCGAGGGAAGACGGAAGATTTCGAGAATTTTTAATAATTAACATGAAAACTGTCATATAAAACATTGAATATAATAATAAAATTAAAAATCATTTGGTATTGTCTGTGTTTCGGTGTCAGTCAGCTCCCAACACAGTATGGTCATAGGTGGGATTCAAGATATATTTTTTGTTGAAATTCACGCTTCGTATGGGCTACGGTGGTGCTCGGTGTAGATTTCGGCTCCGAGGGCTCCAGTGTTTCGCGGAAATCACCAGCTCGCCATGGACGCCAAGGGCCGGCTCGCGGTACCGAAGAAGTACCGCGACTGCCTCGTCGCCGAGTGCGGCCTGAAGATGGTGATCACCACAGGCCAATACGAAGACTGCCTCGCGGTGTACCCCCTCCCGGAGTGGCAGCGTATCGAGGAAAAGCTGCGCCAACATCCCGATCTGAAGCCGGAGGCGGAGGATGAGGCGAGAGCG
>JAKZYK010000346.1:0-3986 GCA_047514485.1 Gammaproteobacteria bacterium | reverse complement strand
CAGGGTGAACCCGGCGTCCTCGCCGATCGCCGCACCGAGGACAGCCAGGGCCGCGTCCATCACCTCGGGTCCGATGCCGTCTCCCGGCATCACCGCGATCCGGAACCGGCGGTTGCTGGTCATCTGTTTCTCTCCCCAGCGGAGGCAGGCCGCCGCGAGCCGCGACACTAGTCGAGCATGTAGCCGATGCTCATCAATTGCCGATCCAGGGTGTTGGTGAGCGTGTGAATGAGATCACGATGAACCCATTTCGTTTCGGCCGGAAGGCCGATGCTCTCCGGTCGCGCTGCCTTTGAGCTCGACCATGTTGCCTTCGGGATCGGCGATGTAGATGGATGGACCGTGTCCGTCGGCGCCGTAGCGGGTTTCGGGCGGCTCGAACGTGATGCCGTGCCCCCGAAGATGGGCGGCGAGCGCCTCCCAGTCCGGATCGTCGACGCGCAGGCAGAAGTGGGCCATGTTTCCGCGCTCGGCATCCGGCGGCTCGGTCCCCCCGAGCTTGCTCCCGACCGGCACCAGATCGATCAGCGCCTGGCCCGCCCGCAACTGATGGAGCCCGAGTTCGGGGAGCTCGCGCTCCAGGGTGCAGCCGAGCACGTCGATGTAGAACGCCATCGTCGCGTCGAGGCGGGCGCACCGCAGCACGACGTGGTCGAGCCCGACGATGCGCAGTGGATGGTCAGAGTTCATTGTCGTGGGGTTCGCATCTCGTCAGCCTCGCGTTCCATGTCGTGTTGCCGCCGGCACTCGACCTCGCGGTGTCCGTCGCTACGAATCGTCAGCACTGCATAATCGTGCGTGAATACTCCTCGATGTCCATGACCACCGAGGTCGCGCCGGTCCGGCGCTGGATGTCGCTGGTCTCGTGCTCGAGCGCGAGGCGGAACGCAAATTTCTCGAAGTAGGCGTCGTACATCTCGCCGCCGATGGTGCCCAGCGCGAAGAGCGCCCCGCTATCGGGTTCGCTTTGCAGCACGACGGTGGCCAAGGGCTGCTTCGCCGGTCCGCCGAGCACCCGGGCGCCGTCGGCCGGGTCGTAGACGCTCTTCTCGGAGCAGCAGAAGATGACCCCGTTCGCCTCTCGCGGCCGGTCACCGGAATCACGGTAGCGCACCTTGCCGTGGCGGTAGTTGATGAAGCTCACCTCCCTGGCGGGGTGGCTCATCTTGTGGGCGCAGATTGCCGCGAACGCGACGACGGAACGATCCTTGCCGGCCCCGCCGGGCCAGAGATAGGGCTCGCCGGCCTCGGTGGATAGCTCGGCCGCAGCGTGGACCGGGCGGCCCAGGTCGAGCAGGAAGCAGGGGGTGGTCGCGTAGGGGTAGTGGAAGACGTAGGAGTGCCCGACATTGAGCCGTTGTGCGGTGATCGGCGCGCCGTCGCCGTCGACGAGGGCGGTGCGGTCGTAGAGCCGCGCCGTCGCCCCCGGGGCGGCGAGCAGCGCGGGATTCGCGCCGGCCGTCACTGCCGCCGCGGCGCAGAGCTTGACGAAGCAGCGGCGTTCCACCGTGCGGTTCATCGGGGTCTCGACTCCTTGCGCGGAGGCCGCGCACCAGGTGAAGGGCGATTTTGCATCGCTGCCGCGGCGCAGGGGTTGACGAAATAGCGGCGTCGCGCTGTCCGTTTCATAACGGTCTCGATTCCTCGCGCGGAGGCCGCGCCCAAGGAAGAGGGCGATCGCGCACCGCCGTCGCGGCGCCGGAGCTGGACGAAGCAGCGGCGTTGCACTGTCCGATCCATCGGGATCTCAGCTCCTCGCGCGGAGATTGCGCACGAGAGGAAGGATGATTTCGTCGAGCACGCGGGGCGTCATCGGCCCGATGTACTTGTACGCGATGCGGCCGTCCTGATCGACGACGAACGTCTCGGGCACTCCGTACACCCCCCAGTCGATGCCTACGCGCCCGTCAAAGTCGGCTCCGATGCGGGTGTACGGATCGCCGAGTGCGTCGAGCCAGGCAGCGGCGTCGTCCGGCGCGTCCTTGTAGTTGAGCCCATGGATCGGAATGATGCCCTCGCGTTCGACGGCCAGGAGCAGCGGATGCTCGTCCCGGCAGGCCACACACCACGAAGCGAAGACGTTCACCAGCGAGACCTCCCCGCGCAGGTCTTGCGACGAGAGTCCAAGCCCGCGTCCCTGGACCGGACCGAGCGCGAACTGCGGGACGGGCTTGCCGACGAGCGGCGATGGGACCAGCGTCGGATCCCGGTACAGGCCGAGATACAGCAGCACGCCGATGCCGGCGAAGATCGCCATCGGCAGCAGGTACAGCCAGTAGCGCCGGGGTGGAGCGGCGCCGGTGAGTGCCTCGTCCATGGCGCAGATTCTAGCCTGCATTGCCCATCAGGTTGCCAACGCCCGAATGCCGGTCAGAACCATTTTTCGCTCGTCGAACGCCCGTCCCCGTAGGCGGAAGACCGTAAGGGCAACGCCTGCGTCGCCCCTGTTCGGGTCATCGTGAGCGCTGCGTCGACGACGCAGATCAGCATCATTTCGATCGGATATCGTCATTCGGGTCTTCGATATCCGTCTGACACCTTGGCGTGAAATGATCCTGGATGCCGGCAATGGCTCAGTTTCAATTCCTCCGCGCAGGTCAGCCGGAGGCGTAGCCGTACATCGCGCCGCGGCCCTGTGTCGGAGTACGCTTCGCTCATCGACCCGCGCCGTCCCAACCGGCTTCGGGTTCCGAGCTGGGCCACTCCCCGGATGTGCGCATCCGATCAGCTTCGGTCCGGCAGGTTATCATCCGTCATGAAAGCCGTTCAGTGGACCGCCGCTGCTGCCGCCGGCCATGGCGCCGGCGGCGCTGAAGGAAAATTCTCCCTTTCAGTCATCCAATGAGGACCATGTCACCGTGATCGACCTCTACACCTGGAGCACCCCCAATGGCCGCAAGGTCTCCATCGCCCTCGAGGAGTTCGGGCTCGAGTACGAGACGCACCCGATCAATATCGGCGCGGACGAGCAGTTCCACCCCGACTTCCTGAAGATCTCGCCCAACAACAAGATCCCCGCCATCGTCGATCGGGACAACGGGATGTCGTTGATGGAATCCGGCGCAATCCTGGTCTATCTCGCGGAGAAGACGGGGAAATTCATGCCGGGCAGCGGAACGGGACGCTGGCGGGTCCTGGAGTGGCTGATGTGGCAGATGGGCGGCGCCGGCCCGATGCTCGGGCAGGTGCACCACTTCGTGAAGTTCAATCCGGGCAAGAGCGAGTACGCGGAGCGGCGTTTCCGCACCGAGGCGGATCGGCTCTATGGCGTGATGAACGATCGTCTGGAGGACAACCCGTACCTCGCCGGCGACGAGTACACCATCGCGGACATGGCGGCCTGGCCCTGGATATCGCGCTACGAATGGCAGGAGATCGACTTCACGGATTTTCCGAACGTCCGGCGCTGGTACGTCGATATCGCGAACCGTCCCGCGGTGCAGCGGGGGTACCACGTACCGAGGAAGGCGAACGAGATTCCGATTCCGGAGTGAGCCTCGCTTCGCTCGACTGCCTCCGCCGCAACGTTGCTCTCGGGTCGCCGGTGGCGGGCGACACCATCCCCGCCGCCACGATCACGGCCGGCAGGCCGTCGTCGCGAACCGTCACCGGCGCCTGCGCTGGTCATGATCCCGCTGTCACAGCGACGCCCCGCTGATGCCCGTCGCGACGATCACCGCGGGCAAGTCGTCGCCGCCAATCGTTATCGGCGCCTGCGCTGGTCACGAGGCCGCGGTCGCGGCGACGACCTCCTGCGCACCTTCGACGATCATCGCCATCGCGACGTAGAAGATGACCGCGAGCCCGACGTAGGCGATCCAGGGGCGGTGCTCGAGCTGGCGCGCGATCCATGCCGCCGCGAGTCCCATGAACGCTACCGAGAGCACGAGCCCCATCACCAGCACCCAGGTATGGTCGCGCGCGATACCGGCGACCGCGAGCACGTTGTCGAGCGACATCGACAAGTCGGCGACGACGATTTGAAC
>JAKZYK010000345.1:0-4824 GCA_047514485.1 Gammaproteobacteria bacterium | reverse complement strand
TGCGCGCCGTCGCCGACGATCACCAAGCGGCACTCTCGGTGGGCATCCCGCTGAAGAACATCTGGGCGGTGGTGTGGTCGGCCTCGGCGATCGTCGCGCTGTTCGCTGGGCTGATGTGGGGGTCGAAGCTGGGGGTGCAGTTCTCGATCTCGCTGCTCGCGTTCAAGGCGCTGCCGGTGATCCTGATCGGGGGGTTCACGTCCATCCCCGGTGCGATCATCGGCGGTTTGATCGTCGGGTCGACGGAGAAGCTCTTCGAGGTTTACGTCGGGATCCCGTTCTTCGGCGGAGGGACCGAGAACTGGAGCCCCTACATGCTCGGAACGCTGTTCCTGCTGGTGTGGCCGCAAGGGTTGTTCGGAGAGAAGATCATCGAACGCGTATGACGCGCGGCCGTTCCAAGGGTTCGAAACGAGGGGAAGAAAGAACAGATGTTTTACCGCGAGGCAGGCCAGTACAAGACCACGTACGCGAGCGACCAGGCGATCTTCACCATCCGCCAGGACTACTGGTTCGTGATCGGACTCGTCGTGTTCGCGGTCGTTGTCCCCCCACTCACCGGATCGCAGTACCTGATGGGGCCGATCCTGACCCAGTTCCTCGTGTTCGGGCTGGCCGCGCTCGGGTTGAACCTGCTCACCGGCTACGCCGGTCAGATCTCGCTCGGCACCGGCGGGTTCATGGCGGTGGGCGCCTACGCCTGCTACAACCTGGTCCTGCGCCTGCCCGAGATCCCGCTCGTCGCGAGCTTCATCATCTCGGGTCTGTTCGCCGCGCTGGTCGGGGTCCTGTTCGGGCTGCCGAGCCTGCGTATCAAGGGCTTCTATCTCGCGGTCACCACGCTGGCCGCGCAGTTCTTCCTGCTCTGGCTGTTCGATCACGTCGGCTGGTTCACCAACTACGATCCGGCCGGGGTCGCCTCGGCGCCTCAGAGCACGCTCTTCGGCCGCCTCGCTGAAGCCGGCGGACCGTTCGACTTTCTTGCGCCGATCAATGTCGTCGTAACAGGCCCGCATGCGACGCCCGAGGTCAAGTATCTGGTGACGCTGGCGGTCGTCGTCGTTCTCACCCTGCTTGCGAAGAATCTGGTCCGCAGCGCGACCGGACGCGCGTGGATGGCGATCAGGGACATGGATATCGCGGCCGAGATGATCGGCATCCGCCCCTTGCGCACGAAGCTCATCGCATTCGCGATCAGCTCGTTCTACTGCGGCGTCGCGGGCGCGATGTACGTGTTCACCTACGTCGGGAACGCGGACACCGAGGCGTTCGACCTCATCCGCTCGTTCAGCATCCTGTTCATGATCATCATCGGCGGGCTCGGAAGCATCATGGGCTCGTACCTCGGCGCCGCATTCATCGTTCTGCTTCCGGTGGGCCTGAACATATTCGCCTCGACGGTCATGGGCGGGACACTCTCGGGCGACGTACTCGCGAATCTGGAGCTGATCGTGTTCGGCGGCGCCATCATCTTCTTCCTGATCGTGGAGCCGAACGGCTTTGCGCGTCTGTGGGCGATTGCGAAGGAGAAGTTGAGGCAGTGGCCTTTCCCGTATTGATGCAGATCGAGTCGGGTGGCCATGCATGAGAGCAAGAGTCCGGGAACGAGGCGCGGCTCCGCCGCGATTGTGAGTGGTTCGGTGACATGACGAGGTGCTCATCGTCTCGGAGCCGGCGCCGCCGCGGGGACGCGGTGGGCGGCGGACGACGCATGGGGGTCGTCGTTCGCGGTATCGGTCCGGGTGCCTTAGAATCCCCCCTCACTGCCGCCCTGAGAATGGGCGGAAACCGATGAATGATGATTGATGATTGATTAAGGAGGAATCCCCGATGAGAACTACAACTCCACTGCTCTCTCTGGTCGCCGCGAGCCTGGTGCTCACGCCTTTCGTGGCCACGCAAGCCCAGAACGAGCAGTTCATCCCGGCGCTCGTGTATCGCACCGGTCCCTATGCCGCGGGTGGCTCCGGGTTCTGGGGCGGCATGGAAGATTACATGGAGCTGCTCAACATCCGCGACGGCGGGCTCGGTGGCGTGACGCTTACGTGGGAGGAGTGCGAGACGGCATACAACTCCGACCGCGGGGTCGAATGCTACGAACGCCTCAAGGGTAACGGCCCGACCGGTGCGAGTGTCGTGCATCCGCTCTCGACCGGCATCACGTACCGGCTCATCGAGCGCGCCACCGCCGACAAGATCCCGCTCATCTCGATGGGGTACGGTCGCACCGACGCCACCAACGGCAAGGTCTTCCCGTACGTCTTCCCGCTGGTGACCAATTACTGGAGCCAGAACACGGCGAAGATCAAGTACATCGGGATGAAGGAAGGCGGCATGGGCAATCTGAAGGGCAAGAAGATTGCCAACCTCTATCATGAGTCGAGCTACGGCAAGGAAACGATCCCGGTCCTGGACAAGCAGGCCGAGATATACGGCTTCGAGGTTCGCCATTACCCGGTCCCGCACCCCGGACTCGATCAGAAGGCGACGTGGCTCCAGATCGCGCGGAAGTACAAGCCCGACTGGGTCATCCTCCGCGGCTGGGGGGTGATGAATCCGACCGCGCTGAAAGAGGCGTCCCGCGTCGGCTTCCCGGCCACGCAGATCGTCGGGGTGTGGTGGAGCGGCGCCGAGGAAGACGTCATTCCCGCCGGCAAGGCGGCGGTCGGCTACGTGGCCGCGGGCTTCCATCCCTCCGGGGCAGACTTCCCGGTCATTCAGGAGATCCTCGACAAGGTGCACGGCGCCGGCAAGGGCCACATTTCGCCGCAGCGTGTCGGGACAATCTACTATAACCGCGGCCTTATCGCGGGCATCCTCACGATAGAGGCGATCCGCATCGCGCAGGGCAAATACGGCAACAAGCCGCTCACCGGCGAACAGATCCGCTGGGGCATCGAGAACCTGGACGTCACCGAGGAGCGGATCAAGGCGCTCGGCGCTGAAGGGCTGATGTCGCCGCTCAAGGTGAGCTGCGCCGATCACGAGGGTGGCGGCAAGGTCAAGTTCCTGGAGTGGACCGGGACCCAGTGGAAGGAGGTCACCGACTGGATCGAAACCGACAAGTCGATCGTCAATCCGATGATCCAGGCGAATTCCTCGAAGTACGCCGAGGAGAAGGGCATCACCCCGCGCTCCGGAATGTCGATGGGCAGCGACTGCGGCTGACGACAACGGAAGTCGTGTTGCAACAGTCGAAGCACGGGTAACAGGCCATGGAGACGAATGGGACACCCCTGCTGAGCCTGAACAACATCGAGGTGATCTACGACCACGTGATCCTCGTGCTCAGAGGGGTGTCCCTGGACGTTCCCGAGGGGGGCATCGTCACCCTCCTCGGGGCCAACGGCGCGGGGAAGTCGACGACGTTGAAGTCGATCTCGAATCTGCTTGGAGCCGAGCGGGGCGAGGTGACGAAGGGCTCGGTCACGTATCGAGGCGAGCGCGTCGACGGACGCACGCCGGCGGATCTCGTCAAGATGGGCGTGATCCAGGTCATGGAAGGCCGCCATTGCTTCGGCCATCTCACCGTCGAGGAGAACCTGCTCACGGGCGCGTATACGCGAACCGACGGCAGGGGCGCGATCGAGCGCGACCTCGAGAAGGTGTACGGCTACTTCCCGCGCATCAAGGAGCGCCGCCGCGCGATGGCCGGCTACACCTCGGGCGGGGAGCAGCAGATGACGGCACTCGGCCGCGCGCTGATGGCCAAGCCGTCGATGATCCTCCTCGACGAGCCGTCGATGGGCCTCGCCCCGCAGCTTGTCGAGGAAATTTTCGAGATCGTGAAGAAGCTCAACGAGAACGAAGGCGTGACGTTTCTCCTCGCCGAGCAGAACACCAATATGGCGCTGCGCTACGCCCGTTACGGCTACATCCTCGAGAACGGGCGCGTGGTAATGGACGGCGAAGCCAGCGCCCTCGCCAACAACGAGGACATCAAGGAATTCTACCTCGGCACGAGCGGAGGCGAGCGAAAGAGCTTCCGCGACACCAAGCACTACCGCCGGCGCAAACGCTGGCTGGCGTAGGGTAAGGAGCAGATCAGGCGACGGCTGCAAGTCGCGTTCGCTGCTCACTCCAATGACCACCGACTACTACGACACCCTCGAAACACGCGACCCTGAAGCACGTGAGGCGGAGCTGTTTGCGACTCTCCGCGACCACCTGCGAGCCGCAATGCGCGCCCCCGCCATCGCGCGTCTCCTCGATGGAGTCGATCCGGAGGCAGTGACGGACCGCGGCACGCTGGCGGCGCTGCCCGTTATCCGGAAGCCGGAGTTGATGGCGATGCAATCCGAATCGCCACCTTTCGGAGGTCTGACACCCGGCACGGTTGCTGACTACGCGAACGTGTTCGCGTCCCCGGGTCCGATCTTCGAGCCGTCGCCGCGCCGCGCCGACCCGTTTCGCATGGCGCGCGCGCTCTTCGCGGCCGGGGTGCGCAAGGGCGATCTCGTCCACAATACCTTCTCCTATCACTTCACCCCGGCCGGTGCGATGCTCGAAAGCGGCGCGCGGGCGATTGGATGCACGGTGTTTCCCGCTGGAGTCGGTCAGACCGAGCTTCAGGTGCAGGTGATCACACGGCTTCGCCCGAACGTCTACGTCGGCACGCCGTCGTTTCTCAACATCCTCCTCGACAAGGCGGTCGAGCTCGGCGAAGACGTGAGTTCGATCGAAAGAGGCCTCGTCTCGGGCGAGGCGCTTCCTCCAAGTCTTCGCACCGCCATAGGCGAGCGCGGGGTATCGGTCTTGCAGTGCTACGCGGTCGCCGACGTCGGGCTGATCGCCTACGAATCGCCGGCGCTCGAAGGGATGATC
>JAKZYK010000344.1:0-3819 GCA_047514485.1 Gammaproteobacteria bacterium | reverse complement strand
CATCGATGCTCCGGCAGTCCGTAGGTCGGATTAGCGCAGCGTAATCCGACGTTTCTGGCCCAGGAAGTGCGCGTCGCATGTGATGTCGGATTACGCTGCGCTAATCCGACCTACAATCCGGCCAGCGTGAAATGTCCCTGCAGCCAGGCCCCAAGGAATGCGCGCGACCGGCCGAGGCCGTTTTGACCCTTCTCATCAAGCGGTCGGTTTGACCGGATTCACGAGCTCGATGTCTGGGAAACGCATGAAATCGCGATCGGTCGTGGCGATCGACGCGCCATGTTCCATTGCCAACGCAGCGAGGTGCGCATCCATCACCATGGCACCCTTCGCTGGGCCTTCCTCGCACATTGTGCTCAAGAGAGGAGTCTGGAGGCCGGCCTGATCGCGCGTTCAGGCTTGCCGTACACCGCCGGCCGCGGCAGCATCGCGGGATGTCCAGTCCATACCGAACCGCCACCGCGGATCCCCTCGCGCGCGACGTCTACACCGTGTCGCGCCTCAACCTCGACACCCGCGCGATCCTGGAGGAGGCGTTCTCGACGGTGTGGATCGAGGGCGAGATCTCCAATCTCGCGCGCCCGCGCTCGGGGCACATCTACTTCACGCTCAAGGACGAGCACTGCCAGGTGCGGAGCGCGATGTTCCGCATGCACAACCGCGCGCTGGGGTTCGCGCCGGAGGACGGGCTGCACGTGCTCGCCCACGCGAAGGTCAGCCTCTACCCCGAGCGCGGGGAGTTCCAGCTCATCGTGCAATACATGGAGGAGGCCGGCGCCGGAGCGCTGCGGCGCGCGTTCGATGCATTGAAGAGCCGACTCGGTGCGGAAGGCCTGTTCGACGCAGAGCACAAACGCCCGCTTCCCGCCCTGCCGCGGCGTGTCGGGGTCGTCACCTCCCCCACCGGCGCGGCGGTACGCGACGTCCTGAGCGTGCTGGGAAGGCGGTTTCCCGCCGTGCCGGTGATGCTTTATCCCACGCCGGTCCAGGGCGCCGGGTCGGCGGAGGCAATCGCGCGCATGCTGGACCTTGCCTGCGAGCGCGCCGATTGCGATGTACTGATTCTGGCGCGCGGCGGGGGGTCGCTGGAGGATCTCTGGGCTTTCAACGAAGAAGTGGTGGCGCGCGCGATTCACCGTGCATCGATCCCCATCGTCAGCGGAGTCGGGCACGAAGTCGACTTCACCATCGCGGATCTCGTGGCCGATCTGCGCGCACCGACTCCCTCGGCGGCGGCGGAGTCCGTCGTGCCCGACGCGAACGAGTGGGCGGCGCGGTACCGGGCGTTCGAAGCCCGGCTCATCGCGGTGACGCGGCGCGGGCTGGCGGCGCACCGCGGCGAGATCCGAATGCTGGCGAAGCGGCTCGTGCACCCGCGGCGGCGGCTGTTCGATCACTCCCAGCGGCTCGATGCAATGACAATGCGTCTTTCGCGAGCCGCAAACGCGGCGGTGCGCGAGCAACGGGCGCGGCTCTCCACCCTCGCCGCCCGGCTCGCGAGCCATGCGCCCGATCGGGTCGTCCAGGCCCATCGTGCGCGATGCGAGACCCTCGAACGCCGGCTGTGGCTCGCAACGCGCGCAGCGTTCGCCGAGCGCCGGTCGCAAGTGAGCGCGCTCGAACGCGCGCTCGGCGCATTCGGACCCCAGGCGACGCTGGAGCGCGGTTACTCGATCCTGCTCCGCGCCGATGACCGCGGGGTGGTCCGCGACGCGCGCGAAGTGCGCACCGGCGAGCGCCTGCGCGCCCGGCTTGCGTGCGGGGCGCTGGATCTCGACGTTGTCGGCGCCGAGCCGGATGGGTGATTCGATCCCGGTTCCAGCACCCACGAAGGCAAGCGCGGCCGGATCGGCTCGGTGATCCGAACAGGCTCGGCGATGGGGATACGACATACGCCGGCGCCGGCGGCTCTCACCCCTCCTGGCGCACGCCGATCGGTTCAGTCCTGCAAACTCCGGCCTGCCGGCTGCCATTCATGCTGGCCGGCCTGAGAAACGCGGCTCCCTCTGATTCGGCGCAATGGGCACCCGCGCCCGCGTCAGGCGCCGGATTCGCCCCCAACACCTCGAGCTCCGCCGGCTCCCGGTCAGGCGACAGATTCGCCGGCCGCCTGCCGATCCGCGTGGTACGAGGATCGCACGAGCGGGCCGCTCGCGACATTGTCGAACCCGAGGGTGCGCGCCTCCGCCCCCAGCGCCTCGAACTCCGCCGGCTCCCAGTAGCGCTCGACCGCGAGGTGGTGGCGGCTCGGCTGGAGATACTGGCCGATGGTCAGCATCTCGCAGCGGTGCCGGCGCAGATCGCGCATTACCTCGACGATCTCCTCGTATGTCTCCCCGAGCCCGACCATCAGCCCCGACTTGGTGGGCACCTCGGGGTGCTCGGCCTTGAACCGCTCCAGAAGATCGAGCGACCACTCGTAGTCCGAGCCGGGGCGCACCTTGCGGTACAGCCGCGGAACCGTCTCCAGATTGTGATTGAACACATCGGGCGGGGCTTGCGCGAGCCGCTCCAGGGCGGCATCCATCCTCCCGCGGAAATCGGGGACGAGGCACTCGATCCGGGTACCGGGGCTCGCCTCGCGCACCGCCCGCACACAGGCCGCGAAATGGCCCGCGCCGCCGTCCCGGAGATCGTCCCGATCGACCGACGTGATCACCACGTAGCGCAGCCCGAGCACCCCGATCGCCTCCGCGAGGTGGGCCGGCTCGCCCGGGTCGAGGGGATTCGGCCGGCCGTGCGCGACATCGCAGAACGGGCACCGGCGGGTGCAGAGATCGCCCATGATCATGAACGTCGCAGTGCCGTGCGAGAAGCACTCCGAGAGATTCGGGCACGACGCTTCCTCGCACACGCTGTGCAGGCCCTGCTCGCGCAGCAATCGCTTCACCCGCGCCACCGCCGGGCCGGACGGCGCCCGGACACGGATCCAGGGAGGCTTCCTCGGCAGCGGACCCTCGGTCGGGATCACCTTCACGGGGATACGAGAGGTCTTGTCCCGACCGCGCATCTCGCGCGTCGGGCGCTTCGGCGTCGTCGTGGTGGTAGCGGTGGCCATCGGCGCAGTATACGGGTCCTTCAGGTGCTTCAGGGAGCCGCCTTCGGCCTCCCGCGCCCATCCCACAGATTCACGATCGTGCAGAACAGCTCCGCCGTCTTCTCCGCGTCGTAGATCGCGGAATGCGCGTCGCGGGCATCCCATTCCAGGCCCGCCGCCTGCACCGCGCGCGCCAGCACCGTCTGTCCGAAGGCGAGTCCGCCCAGGGTCGCGGTGTCGAAGGTCGAGAACGGGTGGAAGGGGTTGCGCTTGAACGCGGCCCGCTTGACCGCCGCGTTCAGGAACGACAGATCGAACGCGGGGTTGTGCCCGACCAGTACCGCCCGGGTGCACCCGTGAGCGCGCACCGCCTGACGCACCGGATTGAGCACGATCCGCAACGCATCCCGCTCGGGTTTGGCGTTGCGCAGCGGATGATCGGGGACGATGCGGTTGAACTCCAGCGCGGCCGGCTCGATGTTCGCGCCCGGGAACGCCTCGACGTGGGTGGAATGGGTGGCCTCGATCCGCCACCGGCCCTCGCCGTCGACCCCGAGCAATACGGCCGCAATCTCGAGCAGCGCATCGGTCGCGGCGTTGAACCCGCCGGTCTCGACGTCCACCACCACGGGGAGATAGCCGCGGAAGCGACCCGCGATGAGCCCCGACTCCTCGCTCACGGCACGATGCGCCAAGCCACCCGGCCCCCGGCACGAAACGGCACGAGCACGTCGCCGCCCATCGGCATCTCGTCCGGGACCGGCCAGGGTTCCCTGCGCAGC